>NZ_MRCT01000205.1 GCF_002208625.1 Methanobrevibacter sp. 87.7 | reverse complement strand
GTATTTATCTTATTAAGTAGAATTTATTTAGTAATTAAATTATTTTTTATGGATTTTTTAATTCTTAAATAAAATTTACTTAGTAATTAAAATACTTTTTATTATTTTTTAATTCTTAAGTAAAAGTTTCAGTATTTAAAATATTTTATTTGACTTTTATTTTTTCATGTAAAAGTTTTAATTTTTAAAATATTTTTATACTTTTTAAAAAGTTTGTTTGTATAGTATAAAACTATATATATTAAAAAATTCAATAATAAATTGTGTGGTGAAAACTATGTTTATGGCAACATTATACCAAATATTAAAATATAAAGAAATTCCTGAAGATTTCGCACCTTATGTAAAATTTAAAGCTGTTATTGATAAAAGGGAAAATATCGATCCTAATGATGAAATTGCTATTTTAGATGTTTCTGGAACAACTAGTCATCATATTTTATTCTTAGATTCTTATGATAATATTGATCAAATTAAAGAAGAATTAAAAGGTGCTGACTTAAAAGCTAATGTAAACACTTTAAAAATATTAGAAAGTCATTTATAGATTTTTTAATATATTTTTTATTACTTTAAAATATTAGAACGTCATTTATGGATTTTTTAATATATTTTTTATTACTTTTTTATTATTTTTATAATTTAATTTTGATTTTTAGTCTTTATTTTAATTTCATAAATAGTTTTTTAAGTTTTTTTTAATTTTGATTTTATATAATCTTTTTTAGTTTAAAACTAATTTTTTTATTATTTTTATTAAATTATTTAATTGTTTACTTGTTTTTAGGTTTTTGTTTGTGTATTTTTTATAGTTTTTTGTGTTTATTTTTTTAAAGTTTATTGTTTTATTTATAAGATTCATAAATAATTTGTATTAAAAATAGTTTTTTAAAGTTATTTTATTCCTAAAAAAAGTTCTTTTATAATAAGTCTAAAAAGATTTATCTTATTACAATAAGTTCATTAATAAAATAGTTAAAAAAAGAAGTAAAAGAAGTTTTAGACTTCTTCTATGTTAAGTTTGCTTTTGATTTTATTTTTTTGTGTTTTTGTAAGTTTAAATAACTCAATAAATCCACCAATAGTTACAAGTACTGGTAAGATTTCAAGTTTACCCATTAACATATCAAGTATCATAATTACTTTAATACTTGGAGCCATTGTTACACTTGTGATTCCAGTACTAAATCCATTGTTAGTTGCTGCAGATACAACTTCAAATAGACTGTATAATCCATTATAACCATGTAAGATTAATATAATCCAACTAATGAATATTAATACTAAGAACATAAAAATATATGATCCTGCTTCTTTTACTGCTTCAGTTGAGATTTCAGTATTCTCAATTTTTAGTTTGATTATACTTCCTTCAGGAGATAATATTTCTCTAATATTTTTTTGAATTCCTTTTAATACTGTAATAATACGAATTACTTTTAAACCACCTACTGTGGATCCAGATGAACCTCCTATTAACATTAATGTCATAATGAAGATTAAAGAGGTATCTCCCCAATTTAATAGATTATTACTTGTTATAATTGTTGCACCTGTAGATGTAACTGCTGATACTACAGTAAATATAATATGCATAGGAACTGTTTTTGTAAGGAAATATATAATTATACTTGTTACAACTATTATTAATATAATTGTTTTAAATTGTATATCTTCAAGTATTGCTTTTCCTTTACTTTTATATACTTTATAATGTACTTGGAAACTTATAGCACCTAATATCATTATAATTATAGTTATAATGTTTATAACATTATTATTATAATATCCAACATTTGCATTTTTAATACTCATTCCACCAGTACAGATTGTAGCGAAACAAAGGTTTATTGCATCAAATAATGGCATACCTGCAAGAAGATATAATATAATTCCTATAATTGTATAAATTACATATATTTCAATAGTTTTTTGCATGGTATTTACTAAACTTGGTTTAATTCTTTCTTCTCTTGCTTCCGATTTGTATAGTTTAGCTGCAGCAGTTCCTGGTTGAATAAGTACACCTATACTTAAAATTACTATTCCTAAACCACCTAGCCATCCTTCATAACTTTTTAAAAATAGTAAAGATTTTGGATATATTTCAATATTTGTAAATAGACATAACCCTGTACCTGTCCAGGAAGACATATTCTCAAACATTCCGTCTAGTATTGGCATTTGTAATGTTATTTTCATTATAATTGCCCCAATAAAACTAGCCCAAATCCATGCAAGTGTAGAAATAATCATTGCATGTTTTAACCGTATATTTGAGGATTTAACTGAAATTTTAGATAGTGCTATTCCTATTATTATTGAAATAATACATGTTGTAAAGAACACTAAAATTTCATGAGTTTCCTTGTAGATTATTGCAATAATTATAGGAACTAATAATGCAATTCCTATTAATTGCATCATCTTCCCGAAGTAGTGGGTTATGATTTTTAAGTCTATTTTGTTAATATATCTCATTACTTATATGATTTGAATATGTCAATTTAAATAATTTTTTATTTTTATAAATTCCATTTTTGTTTAAAAATTTTATTATATTATTTTTGCTATTTTTACTTATTTATATTTCTTATTTTATTCTTTTTATTAAAAAGAATTCTAAATATTGTATTTTAGGATATTTACATAAAATTTATTAAATGATTATTATCAAATATTTAATTGTTATTTTTATTTATTTTAGATAATTTTCTTTTTAGTTTATA
>NZ_MRCT01000204.1 GCF_002208625.1 Methanobrevibacter sp. 87.7 | reverse complement strand
AATATAAAATTAATTTTATTAAGATTAATTAATATTTTAAAAATAAGTATTTTAGATTATTTTTTAAGTTTAATCTCTTTATTAAATTTTATTAAAATTAATATTTTTAAAATCATGATGTGATATTATGAGAAAATCAAGTATTGTATTATTATTAATAATTATAATATTATTTTTATTTGTATGAGAAAATCAAGTATTGTATTATTATTAATAATTATAATATTATTTTTATTTGTAAGTACTGCTAATGTATTATTTTTAGCAGAAGATACAAGTGAAAGTATTCAGGAGCCAGGTGTAGATATGGCTGCTTTATGGTCATTATCTGATGGATTTAGATGGATTTATCCTGGAAGCTCAGTAAATGCTGAAGGTAGTACATTACATAATATTTTTTTATTCCAAAATAATGATCCATATGGCGATGCAAAGGATATTATTGAGTATACTTATCATGTAAGTCCAAATGTTTGTGTTGTAATAAATAATAATGCATCTGATAGAATTTTTGGTAGTGATATGATTGGTTCAATTAGAGAAAATAATTGGGGAGAAGGACAATCAAGAGGAAATGCAATTGATGAATCTTTATCTACTCATTCAATAAATTTTATAGGTGTTATTGAAAGTTTATTAACTGGAGATATGAAAATATTCCTAATTTAGGATTATTGCTTATATATTTTAAAAATTAGTTTTTATTATTTTTTTAATGTTTGTATTTTTAGTGTTTTTAAATTAGTTTTTTTTAAAATAAGTAGATTAAAATAATATTTATTAATTTAATTAATTATTAATATTTAAAATTTTATTTCTAGAATATTTTTTTTCTAAAGTCTATTAAAAGACTTTAGAATATTCTATTTTTTTAAAGTATTTGAAATATTTTTATTTTCTATTTTTAAATAATATTTTTTATTTGTTTTCTTTATTTTCAGAATAATATGGTTCTCTTTTCATTATACCTTCTATAAAGATTTTTTCTAATTCTTCATCAGATGCACCTTCTCTAATATATTTAATAATATTTGTTAAATTATCATTTCTGAGTAAACAAGGTTTAATTTCACCTGATGGAGTAATTCTAAGTCTTGAACAGTTTTCACAGAAGCAAGTATTATCCATTGGTTTTACAATTTCTATTTCTCCACCATCAATATAATATTTTCTTCTATCTTGCATAAATTTACGAGTTTTAACATCATCTGCTATTTTACTAAGTTTTTCTTCAAGTGAATCAATATTACAATGATATTTATCACTAAAGCTTTCATCGTCACAACTTTCACTTTTTAAAAGTTCAATTATTTGGAGAACAAGACCATTTTCACGGCAGAATTTAAACATTTCTTTTACTTCATTATCATTGATACCTTTCATTAATATCATATTAATTTTAACTGGATAAAGTCCAACTTCTACTGATTTAAGAATACCTCTTTTTGTTTGATCAAGGTAATCTTTTTTAGTTAAAAACTTGTAAGTATCATTATTTAATGTATCTAAACTAACATTAACTCTGTTAAGTCCTGCATCTTTTAAATCTTTACAATATTTTTCAAGAAAATTACCATTTGTTGTAATAGATATATCTTTAAATCCGATTTTATTAATACCATCAATAATTTCAACTATATCTTTTCTTATTAATGGTTCTCCACCAGATATTCTAATTTTTTTAACTCCAAGTTTTTTTGCAATTTCTGCAATTTTAATTATTTCATTAGGAGTCATTTCTTCATTAGATGGTAACATACCATCATGATGACAATATAAACATTTAATATTACATCTATTTGTAATAGAAATCCTTAATGAAATAATTGGCCTATCATATTTATCATGAATACTCATTAGACCACCTACTCTTTATTATTAATAAGAATTTCTATTTTATTAAAATCTTCAACACCATATTCTTCTGTTTTTAAAGATTTTAACATACCTAAAATAGTTTCTTTTAAAAATTTATTAACAAATTCATTTAAACCTATAACTTTTCCATCAATAGATAGTGTAACATCTGCTTGTTTATCATATTCATAATCTAAATCTCCTTGGATTATTGCTTTAGCAATAGTTTCACTATCTGTATATCCACAATCTTTAGTAAATAATGTTGGAAGAATATCATATGCAATATTTTCTATATTATCAACAAGTGATTTTACATCATTATCACTAAGATTTTTAGCATCTACAAGTTTCATACAATAATCATCAACAAGTTCTGGTGATGTTACAATTTTTGGATAATTATAGTTTTTAAATCCTTCAATTACTACAAAATCAGGTTCATCAATTAATTTTATTAAAAAAAGTAATCTTTCAAGAGGTATTGCACCATCAATGTTGAAAAAACTTTTTGTTCCTATTCCTATTGTAATATTTGAACCTGCTTGTTTATGTTTATAAGTATCAGTACCTTCATGATCCATTTCCATTTGATGATGGGAATGTTTTATACTAGCTACTTTATAGTTTCTGTTTTTAAGTTCTTTTATAATACGAACTGTTAATGAAGTTTTCCCACTATTTTTTTTACCTACCACAGATAAAATTCTCATAATTATTCCCTCAATATTATGATTTTTATTAAATTTCATTTATTTTATATTTTTTAAAATATATGAAAAAATATACACTATATAATAATATTATACTTTATATTAATAGTATTTTTATATTTAATTTTGATTTTTAGAAAAATATATTCATTTTTATATAATTTTAATT
>NZ_MRCT01000203.1 GCF_002208625.1 Methanobrevibacter sp. 87.7 | reverse complement strand
TTATAATATTTTAAAAAAATGAAAGTAGAAGATTTATTTTCTACGTTTTGCAAATTCATCTAATATTTCATCAAATTCTACTCCTTTATATACAAGTAAAAGTAAAGTATGGAATATTAAATCTGTTGCTTCCCAAACAAGATTTTCATCATTTTTGGAAGCTAAAATAAATTCTCCACATTCTTCAGCAACTTTTTCTAAAATTTTATCTTCTGCTTTTTTGTCGCTATCTTTCATAATATTAGAAGTATATGAATCAATAGGATGATCTCTTCTTCCTTCTAAAACTTCGTATACTTCTCTTAATATTTTTTCATCAGTCATTATACCACTTGTTTATTGAATTTTTTTACCTACAATTTTCTTATCTTTGTTTTCTTTAATACTTTCAGTTATTGCAATAAGTGGATGTTGGTCATCATTGATTATATGGATATCTTCAAGTTTATGTACTCCATATTTATCTGCTGTTTTTTCAACTCCAAGTTTTATATCTTTATCTAATGTTATAACATAAGATTCAATATATTTACATCCAAGTTTCACTGATGCAACTGCTCTATGGTGACCATCTATTAAAATCCAACGTTTTCCAGTATGTACTATAATTGCAGGTTCTGCTAATCCTCTTTTAAGTTCATAGATTCTTCCATCTAATTCATCAGCATATATTTTATCTTGAGTAGGTCTAACGTTTTTAATTGGTACTTTCATTTCTTTTACTGTAGCTTTTGTATCATATAACATAGATAATGTTTCTTTATAATAATTTACTTTTGTTGGTGTAGATCTCTCAATATGTGATCTTACAATATCTGTGTTTGTTAAAAAACCACTAAGTTTACCGTCTTTATTTACTACAGGCATTCTTGAAATACCTTGTCTAAACATTACTCTAGAAGCATCATTAAGAGCCATGTCTTCTCTAGCAATTACTACATCTCTTGACATAACCTCTTTAATTGTTTCAGACCAATCTTTCAATAATAAATCATAGGTGGTTATTATGCCTACTATATTTCCATCAGAATTAACTACTGGAAATCCGTCGTGTCCTGTTTTTTTCATTATTTGGATTACTTTCTCACAAGGTGTATTTTCCTCTAGACTAATTACATTTTTTGTCATATAATCTTTTACAAGAGCTTTATCTGACATCGTAACACCTTTTTTATATTTATTCGATTAAGTCTTTTAATATTTTTACAGTTTCACCAGGATCAGCTTTTCCTTTAGTGAATCTCATTACTTGACCAACAAGGAAATTAATGGAAGCTTTTTGACCTTCTTTATAATCATTTACTGCTTTAGGATTTTCTTCAATTGCTTTTTTAGCAGCATTTAATATTGCATCTTCTTCAACAACACCCATTAATCCTAATTCTTCACCAATTTCTTTTGGTGATTTTTCATTATTAGGCATTTTTTCCACAATTCTTTGCCCTGCTTTAACAGTAATTTCTTTGTTTAAAAGTAAGTTAATAAGTTCTATAATATCTTTAGCAGTAATTTCACTATCTGCAAATGTTATTTTATTATAGGTTAAAACTCTTTTAAGTTCATCTCTCATCCAGTTTGCTGAATATTTTGGATCAACTTCTTTAGCAACTTCTTCATAAATATCTGCTAAATCAAGTTCTGATGTTAAAACTGTTGCAGTTTCTTGATCAATTCCATATTCACTAACAAATCTTTTAGCTTTGTTATATGGAGCTTCAGGCATAGTTTCTGAGATTTCTTCTATTTGTTCATCTTTAATTTCCATTGGTGGTAAATCTGGATCTGGGATGAATCTGTAATCATCTGCATTTTCTTTTGATCTCATGGAAACAGTAATCATTTGTGATTCAAGATAAGCTCTAGTTTCTTGTTTAATCTCAATACCTCTTTTCATGTTGTTTTTCTGTCTAACAACTTCATATTTAAGAGCTCTATATGCTCCTTTAATGGAGTTAATGTTTTTCATTTCTACTCTGTTTCCACCTTCAATAGAAACGTTTACATCTGCTCTCATAGTACCTTCACCACGAGCTCCTCCACTATAATCAAGAATTCTGATTAATTGTTTTAAGAAATTACGAGCTTCTTCTGGAGAATGCATATCTGGTTCAGTTACAATTTCGATTAATGGTATTCCTGAACGATTAAAATCAACAGTACCTTTATCTGGTTTGTATTGACCAGGATCTTCTTCCATATGTATTTCCCTAATTCTTACACCATTTAATTCTCCTTCATATCCAATAGGAACAGATGTTCTTTGGTATCCTGAAGGTAAATCTGGGTAATCATAATGTTTTCTCATGAAATAAGCTGTATCTCTTGTAATTTTACAGTTTAACATTAATGAAATCATTAATGCATTTTCAATAGCTTTTTCATTTGTAGGTAATGGTTTAGCTCCAGGTTGATTTAAACAAACAGGACATATATTTGTGTTTGCAGGAGCTTCTTTATAATTTGTTGGACAGTTACAGAATAATTTTGATTTTGTCTCAAGTTGTACGTGAATTTCGAGTCCACATTTCATTTCGATAGTAATTCCTCCAAATAGTTTTTGGAATTTTTAATAATTAAATAAATTTTATAAAATATATTTTAAAATAGATTATATATTTTATATACTGATTTTAATTTTATTTTATTTTATTAATAAAGATTTCTTAAGATTTTTTATTTTATTAAATTTTTAAGAAAAATAGTAATTTTTTATAAGATTTAAATTTAGTAATTTAATAATTATAT
>NZ_MRCT01000202.1 GCF_002208625.1 Methanobrevibacter sp. 87.7 | reverse complement strand
ATTTTAAAATATAAATTAATAAAATACCATTTAAAAATAATTAGATGAAAAAAATAAAAATATTTAAATTAATTAGAATATAGAACCATGAGACATCTTTTTCATCTTTTTATCATATTTTGATTTAATTGTATCATAATCTTTATCAAAGAAAGGACATTTTTCAATACAAATTTCACACCCTTCATGAAAACCAATACATTTATCTTCAATAAGATTACCTTTATGATCAAATGCTTTTTCTGGACAGTGCATATTACATTTACCACAACTCATACAATATTCAATAATCCAATTTAAACCTTTACCTCTTACTTTTGGTAAATTAGAAATATTTGTTGAAATTGCAAATATTTTAGGTGCAGGCCCTTCTTTAAATATAACTGCTTTACTTCTTCCAATTATACCAGTTTTAGAATCTTCAGCACATCTTTTAATTTCATCTTCTAATTCAATTGGATCTACAATTTCTGCAAAAAAACCATTTTTTCTTAGAAAGTCAGATAATTTATAAACTTCTTTTATTTTTTCATTAAATTCATTAAGTAATCCTTCACTTTCATAGAATTCAGTTTTTAATCTTAAAAATCTTGGATCTAAATTAGTTCTAAGAAGAATAATATTTTTTGCTTCTTCAGGAAATTTATTTTTAATTCTAAAATTAATACTACTATAACTTATTCCAGTAAAACCTAATTCTTTAGCATAATTTTCAAATTCTTGAAGTAAATCAGTATCAATTTGTGATTTAAACTCTTTTGGATTTTTTATTTCTGATAAATCATTTATATCTAATTCCCCAAACATACAATCAGACTCTATTTTATTAATCTTAATCTTATTAATTATTTAACTATTATATAATCCAATATAATTAAAGTTTTAGTTTTTAATAATAAGTTTTAATAATGTATATTTTTATAAATAAAGTCAAAAATTAGCTAATATTATTAATAAAAAGATATTTATCAAAATATAGTAAAATAAAGTACTTATTTTAGTTAAAAATATTGTTCTATCATTAACGAATGAATTAAAAAATTATAAAATAAATAATTAAAATAAAAAAATAAAAAAAGTCAAAAATAGCTAAAAAATAAAAAAAAATTATAAAAATAAATGAAATTAAAAGAATTAAATAAATTCAATGTAGAATTTACATTAATCTTCTAATATCAGTCATTTCAGTACTTGCAACTTTATCTAAAGATCCAATAGATTCTTCAGTAGCTTCAGTTCCACCTTCAGCATCTTCAACAATAAAGACAACATTTAATGCAACTAAACCAAAAGCAATTGGTTCTTCAGTAATTTCGTGTAATTCTGCATTTTCAGGAATTACATTTTTAATATCAGTTTTTAAAGCTTCTAAATCCACTTCAGGACTTTCTGGCATAACTTTTAAAGTTGCTGCAACTTCTCCCATAATATCTCCTCAACAATAATTAAATTTATGGTCCTTCAAAACCACAGTCACAAACATAAGAATGACCAAAAGTACGACATTTCTCACATCTTGCAATAACTTTTCCACATACTGGACATTTAAATTGTACAAATGGTTCAGTTTGTGGAATTTCTTGTTTACATGATTGACATATAATTTTTTCCATATTAAACACCTTTAATATACGTATATTTAAAATTGTAATCTTTGGGATTAATATTATTTACTATACAATATACCCTTTCTGGATATTTCCCATTTACAATAAAACAATCAGCCCCGAACTTAATTAATAACGAAGGAAGCATTAAATCTATTGATGTTTCATCAAAAGTTAGTAGTTTTTTTGCATCAATTTTTTCAATGAATTTTGAACCTTTCGTTTTAGGTCTTCGGGTATATATACCATTTACATTTGTAACTATTAAAAGTTTTGCATTTAGAAGGTATGCAATATATGCAGATATTGAATCAGAACTTACATCCCATGATTTTTCAAATGGTCTATATTCTTTTAAAATTTCACTACAAATAAGTATAGGTATATTTCCATTATCAGAAACTTTTCTAGCATCATCTATTGAATATACAATATTACAATGATTTACTTTATCATTAAGTAATTTAGATATAATTGTCATACATTCAATAGCAGTTTCATCAGTTATTTCTGGAGAAAAATGTTTACTCTTATCATATCTACGTATAAGATTTGCAAACTCGCCACCACCAGTAATAATAAGTGAATTTGTTCCTTTTAACTTTTCTGCTACTTTAATCGCATCAGTTGGAAAAAGACTACCTCCAATTTTTACAACCCATTCAATAATAATATCACCATACAATTATAATAATTTTAAATCTCCAGTAATTTTATCAATAATTTCATCTTCATCAGGACCAATACCTAAACATGTAATTGTAGATTTTGGTATTTGTGTTCTACCTGCATCAGTAATTAAACAATTTGAAACATTATTCTTTTTTGCAATTTCTTTAAGTTCAAATAAATCTTCAACAGAAGGAACTTTTAATACAACTTTAGCTGATGCTTCATTTTCCCATTTTCTTATTTTATCTTTATCTGTTTTTTTATATGAGCCAATTGCAGCATGACAACATTGTGCAGCTATTTTACCTTTACCCATTTTTAAATCAGTTCTTACAACAATAGCTTGTTTCATTTTATCCTCTTTATATTTCTAATAAATAAAAATTATATATGAATATTATAAATTTAATACAAAATAAATTTAAATCATACTAAAATCCAAGATACACATAATAAACCAATACAAAATAAATTTAAATCATACAA
>NZ_MRCT01000201.1 GCF_002208625.1 Methanobrevibacter sp. 87.7 | reverse complement strand
GTAAAAAATAAAATTATAATGAATTTTCAATATCATCAAAGATTATTTCTGCAAGTTTAGTTTTTGAGGATAACTCTATTTTTTCATAAGTTCCATTATCACGAACTAAAATAACCTCATTTTCATCAGAACCAAATCCACAACCTTCATGAGACAAATCATTAGCAACAACTAAATTTGAACCAGCAACTTCAATCTGTTTATTTGCACAATCAATTAAATCATTTTCAGAAATATCATATTGTGCTTTAAAACCAACAAGAAAAACATCAGGACTTATATTTTTAATTTGTCTTATAATTTTTTCAACTGGTTTAAATTCTAATGAAAGATTTAATGATGAATTAATTTTATGAGATTGCATTTTAATAGGCTCAAAATCACTTATTGCTGCAGTAGCAATAAAAACATCAAAGTCTTTAATAAGACTTTTAATACAATCATTCATCTCTGAAGAAGTTTGAACATTAATTGTATTAAAAATAGAAGGTATCTCAACATCACATTTAGCTGCAATTAATGTTAAATCTGCACCACGAATATAAGCTTCTTTTGCAAGAGCTAAACCCATTTTACCAGATGATTTATTAGAAATTCCTCTAATTGGATCAATTGGTTCATAAGTTCCACCTAAATTAATTAAAACCTTTTTATTAGAAATAGAATTAGACATAATACCACAAAAAATAAAAAAGATTTAGTCTTTTTTATTTTGATTTATTAATCTTAAAGATTCAAGAACTATATTTTCAATATCTGGGAATTTTGCTTTACCTTCAGCCATTTTAGGATCTACAAAATGGATTCCTTCAGATTTAAGTTTATCAAGATTTTCACTAATACCTGCATACATTGCATCATGCATTGAAGGAACCATTAATATTGGTGTATTATGACCATATGCAGCAAGTAAAAGAGCCGTAATTGGAGTATCAGATATTTTATAAGCAAATTTACTAATTGTACTTGCTGTAGCAGGAGCAACTAAAATTAAATCTTCTTGAGAATATTTAACATGTTCAATTTTTCCAGTTAATTTAATTATTACATCTTGATTAGTTGCAAACTCCATAGAAATAGGATTAATAATATCACATGCTGCTTCACTCATAAAACATTTAACATCTTGTCCATGTCTTCTTAAATCCCTTGCTAATTGAATTGATTTTGTAGCTGCAATACTACCTGTAACACATAAAACTATAGTCATAATAAAACCTCATAAAAAACAAATATAAAATATTAGATTTTTTTAAAATCTTAAAAATTTTTAAAATAAACTAAAAAAATAAATAAAAATAATTATTCAATTTTAATATTACTTAAAATATAATTGAAATATTTATTATAATTTTCAAACTCTTTTTGTGGTGCAGTACATAAAATTACATATGTTTGTCCATTACTTTCAACCCAAACTGCCCTATGTTGTTTTACATCTGCATCTTTATCTGTAAGATAATCTGCTTCATAACATTCCCTATCTTTAATTGTTGTTGAATTACCTAAAGATATTAACTGATTTGATGAATTAGAAAGTAATGAAGTATATGTTTTATTAAAGTATGTATTTAAACTTTGACCTTCTAAATCTCTTTTTTCAATATTAACACTAACCTTTGCATGTTTAGAAGAATCTAATAATTTAGAATCTGCAATTGCAACAACAGTATCATTAGATTGAGATTTAGCCACTACCCAATCAGATGGAAATTTAAGAATAACTCCTCCTTGAGAAACTGTTTGAACCTCTGTTTGATTACTATTTCCCTTAGTATTACTATCATGATTAGATAAAAAAACTGCTGAAGCAACTATTAAAATTATAATAATAATTCCAACAACATAATATGACTTTTTCATAATATTCACCATTTAATTTAAAAAAATAAAAAATTAATTAATAAAAATTAATTAATTTGCTCCAGAATCAGAAGAACCTCCACCATCTGAAGAACCACCACTATCAGAAGAACCAGAATCAGAAGAACCTCCACCATCTGAAGAACCACCACTATCAGAAGAACCAGAATCAGAACTAGAAGTACTTGTACTTGATGTATCGGATGATAAAGTACCACTTGATGAACTTGAACTTACTGATGAAGAATCTAAAGTAGTATTTACAGTTGTATTGTTGTTAATTTCTGCAGGAAAAGCAGAATCTGTAACAATAGCAGAAGCATTTGAAATATTTGTTGCTTTAAAATCAAAATTCAACATACCAAACCCAATTCCAGCAGTAAATGCAATTATTAAGAAAACTATTGCAATAACACTCCATTTACCACTGTTACTTCCATGAGATCTAGGTCTTTGATTATTTGATGATCTTTTAGGATTAACAATATATTTTTGAACTAATTTTTCATCTTCTAATCTACTTAATTCTGCAGCCCTTTTATCTGGTCGTATATTATTATGTGTTTGATTAGAGGAAGAATATCTTTGTTTCCTACCTTGCATGGCTCTAATCCTACTAGAAGCATCAATATTTTTTAATTTAATCATATATTGTCGTGATAACTCTTTATACTTCTCATCAGAAATCCTACCATTTTGATGATCAGCTTTAAGTTCTTTCATGACCCTAATAAGCTTTTCTTTATCGGGATTAATAATACCATCAACCTAATTTTTAAAATTTTAATATTAAATTAAATCTTTAAATTAATTTATATATAATTTTTATTAGTTTATTAACATATAAATTTATTATGTTTTTATTATATTTAAAAAAATTATATTAAAACAGAAAAAATAATAAAAATAATAAGTTTAATTT
>NZ_MRCT01000200.1 GCF_002208625.1 Methanobrevibacter sp. 87.7 | reverse complement strand
ACTAAGACCACCGACAGTAATAGTTGTAGCTTTACTATTAATAGTAATTTTATTTACAACAAAACTACCTTTATAATTATCATCACCTAAAAATGCAATAGCGAAAGTGTAAATTCCAGACCATGCAAGGTTAATTTGGAGTTTTGCAACACCATTTGCATCAGTAACAAGATTATAAACTACTCCATTAAAACCAATACTAACAGGTTTACCAGCTAAAACATTACCTTCAGAATCTTTAAGAACAACACTAAAGTACCTACCACGTTCACCATTA
This sequence comes from Methanobrevibacter sp. 87.7, assembly GCF_002208625.1. Taxonomy (GTDB): domain Archaea; phylum Methanobacteriota; class Methanobacteria; order Methanobacteriales; family Methanobacteriaceae; genus Methanarmilla. The sequence goes on along the minus strand of NZ_MRCT01000200.1, from coordinate 2,538 downwards.
TAGAAGTCAACAGCAGTTTGAGTAAAATCACTAGAAACAATATTAGTAGCCGCCCTTATAGGAGCTTTAGTTGCTATAATTATATTAGTAGAAAGATTAGATTCAGTATAATTCTCATTACCTGCAAAATTAACAACAAAAAGATTTTTACCAGATAAACCAGAAACAGTAACAGTACCATTAGCATCAGTAGTTACATTATGCTCAACACCATTAACAGAATAAGTTAAATTAGCATCAGAAATAGCAGTACCATTAACAGCAGTTAAACTAATAATAACATTACCATCATCATCAGAATCAATACCAACAACAGAATCAACTTTAGGAAGAACAGTAGCATTAATATATTCTTGAGTATTATCTTCACTTTTAACTATATTAGTATTAACATCAAAATCATATTTACAATTTTTAATATCAATATAATCTATACTATCAACAGGAGCTTTAACTATACCATTAACATTAATATTACTAAATTTACAATTATTGAAATAAACACCATCCTCAGGTAAAAATTGACCAATAGTATTAATAATTGAATCAGCACTTATATCATCAAAAGTACAATTAGTAAAATTCGCATAACTATAACTCCACAAATCAATTTTAGTTATATTTTTAAAAACACAATTTTCAAAATTATAAACACGAGTCCACCTGAGGCCATATTCTGGATATGGGATACTATCTTTGACATCAGTAGATAAATGAATAGTACCATCCCTAAAAGTACAATTAACAAAATTACAATTATTTATAAAATAAGCTTCAATAAATGTCATATTAATATAATTATGAGAAATATTACGATTTTTCCACATATCTGTATTAAAAAGTGCCCATATAGTATTTGGTCCTTGTCCAATTAAAGTTTTATTAACAGTATTAGATATAGCGTTTATTGATGAAGAATAAGTTCCATCAGCTAAATAAATAATCGCAGGTTCATAATCGTCCCTTAAAGTAGCATATCCCTCATCGTCAGTATCTTGACCATATGCTGTTTCCCAACTTTTACCATCTGCATTAGGAATATTAGAAGAAATATTAAAGTAATATACAGAATATTCATCATCTTTAAGAATATTTGTATCAAAAGATTTTAAGTTACTAACAATAACAGGGTGATTTTCAAAAGTATAATTTCCACTAATACTTACAGTATCAGAACTAGTTAAAGTATGATTAATAAAAGTATTATTATAAACCTTAAGATTTGGAATACCTGCAGTAATATTTTCAAATGATTTACTATATGCTGCTATTGCTTGACCATTATCAGCAACATTAGAAACAAATGTAGAATCATGAACATTTAATGCACCACTATTCATTGCAGTGATAGCTCCTCCAGATCCACCATTACAACGGTTGATATTACCTTTAAAAGTACAATTATCTACAATAATATCATAATTACCCATCCACCAGTTAGATGCACCTATAGCACCACCACCAGAACTAGTATTACAAGTATTATCATTGAAAAGAGAATTATAAACTTTTAATACACTATAAGTATATAATGCTCCACCATTCCATCCAGCATTATTATTAGTAAAATTAGAATTATTTATAATAGTTTGTGAACTATAATGTGTGTGAATTGCACCTGCCCACCATTTAGCAATATTATTAATAAATTCAGAATTATTTACATATAAAACTCCACAATTATTAATTGCACCAGGTTCTACACTAGCAGTATTATTAATAAATTTAGATTTATCAACATTTAAAACAACAGCAGTACCATAATTAGTTACAACACCATAACCAGTAGAACAATTAACAAAATTACAATTTATAATATCCATATTTCCTTGATTATTATAAATCACAGAATTATGACCAGTACCAGTAGTAATATTAATAAAACTACAATTTTCTAAATTATTAGTACCCTTTAATTGCATGAGATTTTCAACATTCATATTAACAAAACGAACATTAATAAAATTAATATTAAAATCAGAATTACCACAAACAAAAGGAGTACCCTCAAAATTACCAGTAATATAACTACTATTAGTACCAATAATAGTAATATTCCCCATAAATTTAATAACATTAGTAGGAACATATTCATTACCAGTTAATGTAATAACTTTATCCTTATTAAAATTACATTGATTATATAATTCTTTCCAATTATTTGCATTTACATTAGTTCCAGAACTAGAACTAAAACTATCTTTAGCAACTACTTCTCTTTGACTATCAGAAAGCTCATCATTAGAACTAATAACATTATTAGTAACAACATTATTATCTACATCAACAGCACTAACATCAACATCAGAAACAGAACTATCAAAACTAGTACTATTATCTACATCAGCAGCACTAATAGAGCCAACTAAACAGAAAAGAGCTACTAAACAAAGAACAAAAATAAATAAATTATTCTTTTTCATATATACAAAATCCTCCTTAAAATTATAAAAAGTATATCTTAAAAATTATAAAAATAATTTTAATAAATTCAAAAAAACCTATATAAATTAAAATATAATTTAAAAAAATATAATT
>NZ_MRCT01000199.1 GCF_002208625.1 Methanobrevibacter sp. 87.7 | reverse complement strand
GTTTTTTAACTTTATTTATCTTTTTATTATTTTAGACATTTTAATAATTTTTTCTTAAAAAGTAAATTATTTATATTATTTAAGGATATATAATTGAACAGTATGACAAATTTAATATTTATCATATAATAATTAAATGGAGGTGAAAATAGTGAATAAAAAAGTTAAATCTCTATTTTTAATATTTTCTTTATTAATAGTATTATTTTCAGTAAATAGTGTTTTTGCAAGTGATGTAAATAATACTGACGTTAATACATTATCTGATGATAATAATATTTTATTAAATGATAATTCTAGTACAGTTATAATGGATTCTAATAGTAATTCTAAGTCATTTACTGATTTACAAAATATTGTTGATTCAAAAAATAATAATGATGTAATAAATTTAGATTCTGATTATGTATATGACCCTAGTACTGATTCAAATACAGGAGTTAATATTAATAAGAATCTAACTATAAATGGTAATGGCCATGTATTTAATGGAATGAATAAAACAAGTTTTTTTAATATTACAGCACCTAATGTAAGTTTAAAATTAAATAATTTAAAATTTATTAATGGTTATACTAATAATAGATATGCTGGTATTATATATTCTAATAATCTTAATACTTCATTGTCTGTAACTAATTGTGATTTTGATAAAAACACTGGAGTTAATATTTATTTAAATCAGAAAGGTAATTTGTATATATCTAATACAAATTTTTCTAATATAAAATTAGAGGTATCTGCAAATGGAAATGCAATTCATGCTTCAAATAATGATATTACAATTATCAATTCTACTTTTTCAAATTTAACTGGTAAAAGTTATGCTGGGGCAATTATGGCAGTTGGAGATCTTTCTAAACAAGTTAATGCAAAATTTGTAGTTAAAAATACTAGTTTTTATAATTGTTATTCTCCAGGAGAAGGTGGAGCTCTTTATTTAGTAAAAATGGATTGTTTAATAGATAATTGTACTTTTCTTAATTGTACTTCTGAAACTAAAGGAGGGGCTATATCTACAAATTATGATAATTTAACCATTATTAATTCTCGTTTTATTAATAATAAAATTGGTAAAGAAAAAATTGGAAAGGTTAATTATATATCTACTGGTGGTGCAATCAATCTTAAAAAATCTAATTGTAATATAGATAATTGTACCTTTAATAATAATAGTGCATTTTATGGGTCAGATTTATATTTTACAGGTAATGATAATAATTATAATTTAACTGTTAATAATTCTAAATTTAATAAAGGAAATTCTGCTTATGGTAGTTGTTATATTTTAGATAAAAACAATTATTATTTTAATAATAGTATTTTTAGTAATACTGATTCTTTATACTTTGGTAGTTTAGTTTTAGGTATTTCAAATGGAACTATAAATAATTGTAGTTTTATTAATATCTCTTCAAAGATAGGTGGATCCATTATAACTAATGGTAATTTAACTATTAGTAATTCTACTTTTAATAATGGAAATTCATCAAAATTTGATATTCTTAAATTCATTTCTTCAAATTTAACTACCATTAATGATACTCCAATTAAAGTTAAAAATACAAATCCTATTTATCAAACAGAAAAAGGATATATTAATGTTAGTTTAGAATATGGATTTAATGGATTCTGTTCAGAAGATACAATGAATTATGCAGGTATTGGAACTGAACAAAATCTTGTAGACACTATTTATCTTGTTAATAAAATTTCAAGAGAACCTGTTGGTGACTATTTAAAAATTTTATTATATAAATATTATTTTAAAATAAATCCTAAAACTATGTAACCTTATGTTTGGGATTTTATTAGAGAAAACTTTAGAACTCTTAATGATTCTGTTATTCAAGATGTTCTTAGTCTTTATGATAGTGGTTTGAGGATTCCTGATTATGGTGCTACTGAAATAATTAACGATACTACTGTAAGAATATATGAGTTTGGATGTACAATTAACCCAGAATATCAGAACTTAATGTTGATTAGGACAAAATTAGAGAGTATTACTTCTGACTTTGATGTTTTTAAAGAAACTGTAACTTCTTCAGTTCCTATAGGTAATAAAACTTCTTTTAATATTATTGTTAAAAATAATGGTACAATTAGTTTAAATAATGTTACTGTATACGAAACTGAGTATGAAGGTTTAAAATTTAATTCATGGAAGTCAAATTATAGTTGGACTTATAAATTAGTGGATGATAAACCTGTTTGGACCTTAAATAGGCCATTGTATGTTAATGAAACTGTTACAATTAATGTAGTATTTGATACTACAGAACTTGGTAATTTTACAAATGTAGTTATTGTAGGTTCAAATGAAACTGGTAATAAAACAACAAATAATACAACTAATGTAAATAATGATACACCAAAAAATCCGAATAATAATACTCCAGAAAATCCAAGTAATGATACACCGGGAAATCCTAATAATAATATTCCAAAAAATTCTAATAGTAATATTCAAGGAAATCCTAAAAATAGTTCTGTAAATAATACTGTTGTTTATGGTAAAGAATTACCTAAAACTGGAAATCCTTTAGTATTATTACTATTCTCATTAGCTTGTATTCCATTATATACAAGAAGACGAAAATAGTTAAATTTATTAAAATTATATTTTAATTTTAAATTTTTATTTTTTTATTTTATTTTATTTTATTATTTTTTATTTTATATTTTCGTATTTTAAGTTTTATTTTTTGTATTTTCGTGTTTTAGATTTATTATTTATTTTTTCTTATTTTATAAGTATATTTAATTGTTTTAATGTTTTTTAATTAAAATACTAAAGATTTTTTTATAATTTATA
>NZ_MRCT01000020.1 GCF_002208625.1 Methanobrevibacter sp. 87.7 | reverse complement strand
TTATATTATTATATTGGTTTAAATTTTGTCAATAGCTATTTTAATTTATATTTTTTTGTTTTTAGACTTATTATTAATTTAAACTATTAAAATTAAGACACAAAATATATATATTATCCATATAAAGATTATTAATTATGATTTTTCTAATTAGTGAAACAACATTATTGTTAAATTATTTAATTACAATTATTGTTTCTATTATAATGGCTTTAATTTTAAGATTGCCATTTTTACCTGAAAAGCCTAGACGGTTTTCATGGACTAACAGTGCTATATTTCCAACACCTATTATAGCTATGGGAGTTTTAGCTTTCTGTTTTTCAATTAATTTTTATTGGTTATATGATGGAAAATTACTTGCTATTATTATAGGTATTTTAGCTGCAATCTTTGTAAAATACTTATTTAAATACATATTTCCAGATGCACCAAATACAGAAGGTGGAAAATAATGATATTTTATACTTTTTTTGATTTATTAATAAGAATAGGTGATTATTAATGAATGAAATTTTAGGTATTATCATTGCTGCTATTATTTCATGGCTTAATTTTGTAATTATTGATACTTATCTTGGCTTACCTGAAGAACCTGGTGTTAAAGGTGCAGATAATGTTGCTCGTTCTATAAAAGAAAGAGGTGGAGATTTATCTGGAGGATTTTTCCAAGGTAATATATTATGTTCTCCTGATGCATCTGCAGGTACATTAATTGCTAGTATTGGTGTAATGGTTTTAGGATTAAATGGAGGAATACTTGCTGCATTTTTAGTTTATATTGGAAATAGATTATGTGCAGATCCCGGTTATGCTGGTACAACAGGTGCTTTAACAATGACTGTAATTGTATATCTTTTATCTAAATATGCAGGTTTTGAACCTATTATGTTTGTAGTAGGTATGGTGATTGCTATATTTACTATTCAAGGTTTACATCATCCAACTAGTACAAAACTTTTAGGAAAAATTGCAAAAAAATTTAATAGATATACTGAATTAGAATAATTAAGTAAAAATATTATTCTTTCTTTGAGAATAATTGAAATTAAGTGTTTAATGAATTGAATTTATTATTTATTTATTGAACTTTTTTATTGAGTTTTAAATGTTTTTTAAATGGATAATAACTATGAATAAAGATGGGACGATAAAATGTATATAGAGATTTTAGGGATTATTACTATTTTGATGGCATTACGTGCAATTATAACTCAAAATAGAGCTGAAAAATTATTATATATTAATGTAATTGGATTTTCAGTTCCTGCAATAATTGCCTTATATATTAATACACCTTTTGCTCTTATTGTAGCTGCTGCTTTCTTTATAACTTCTACTGTAAGTGCTAATGCAATTGCATATACATTAGATAAATTAGATAATGAAATAGTCTTAGATGGAGAATAAAAATGGATTTTCTAGGATTTTTTAATATTACAACAATATCAATAGCATTGATGTTAATTGGTTCAATTGGTCTTATACTTGTTAAAAAACCATTGGATAAAGTTATTCTTTTTGATATTGCTGATGCAGGTTTTGTACTTGCAGTAGTTGCATTTAAATATTTAGATGTAGCTTTCGCAATTGCAATTTTAGGTCCAATATCTACTATTGTATTTTTAATGTCTATTTTAAAAATTAATGAAATTAGAACTAAAAATAGTGAAGGTGGTCCTAATGTTTAATGTTTACATTTGGTTTTATACTGGGATTTTTTTAGCTATTATTGGTACTTTAGCAGCATGTTGGGGTCCAGGAGTTAAAGATCCTGTTATAAGGACTTTAAATACTGAAGTTGCTTCTATAGGTGTTTCATTAATTTTCTTATGTTACAATCATATGTTAGCTCTTTTAACATTGATTGCAACTTCTGTAATTTGTACATTAATTTTACTTAGAGCAATTAGTCGTTTAGAAGAAATAGGGGCTGATGTTTAATGATAATTAATTTAGTGGAGGCTTACTTATGAGAATAGGTGACATTTGGAATAAGTTAGCAACTCCTAAAAGGATTCCTAGATTATTTGCTTTGATTCTTGGAATATTTTTAATCATTGGATTTATGGTTCCTATGGGATTGAATGTAGATCAACTTTACCCAAGAGAAGCTCCTCAAGTTCAAGTTGAACAAGGATTAGCTATGGCTCCTTATGCTCGTGGAGGAGAACCTTTAGTAAGTCCAGGAATTACAAAATCAGCATATCCACAATATGCTCCTAAATTAGGTTGGATTAATTCTTATGTTTCTCCATTATCTCGGTTTGTTATGAGTCTATCTCCGTACTTTGGTACAAGTATTTATTCATCTCCTGGTGGATTAATTGATGAAATTTTATATTATACCAGAGGTTTTGATACAGTTCTTGAATCTTCTATATTGATGATGGCATTTATTATTGCTTCATGGCTTTCTGTTAATTATACTATGAACAGAAGAAATGATTCTGAAAATATTAAGAAAGATGTTAAAATTGCAATATCTAACTCTGATTTAATAGCTTCTGAAGTAGAGCAAAATAATATTAAAGCTCATAGGAAACAAAATAGGAGGGATAACTAATGATATATGTTCCTTCTACTGTTCCTCATATATTTTCAGCTATGTATATTCCTGCAATTTATACAGGATTAATCATTGGATTTTTTAGTTTAATTGCTATTTCAATGCAGAAAAGAGATATTCATGTTCTTGTATTAACAGATGTTGTTGGATTTGCAATGTTAATTGTTGTTGCAGGTGTAGGTACTGATCTTGCAGAGTCTTTTATTTTGCCAGGTTTAGTAGTAGAACTTGCTGAAGTTTTAGCAATTTCTGAAATTTTAATATCTCGTGAAATGAGAAAAATTTCAGCAGATAATCCTTCTGCTTCATTTAATCCAATGCCAATGAAATATGATATGGAAATTTTAACTACTGCTCCTAACTTTTTGAGTTTATTACTTATTGCTTATGGTGTATTCTTAACTGGATTTACTGGTGGTGCTATAGCTGGTGGAGGTATTTTATTATATATACTTTCAAGAAAAGCTAGAGGTTTACCTGTATTTGTAATAAATGGGGTAAGTGGAGTTTCAGGTATTGGATGGTGTATGTGGATTATCGCATTTTGGATATTCTTTGTAGCTCCTCAATATTGGTTGCTTTGTTTATTCCTTGCAGCTTGTGGATTATTATTAAAAGTTGCAACAAAAATGGGATTAATTGGAGTTCTTATGAGAGAAGAATATGGTAAAGATTGAGGTTAAAATTTAAAATAAGATTGTTTGTTTATTAAAATTATAATAAATTGATAATTTTTAGTTATTGTTTATTAGTTTGGTAATTTAGTATTATTTTAATGAGTTGATAATTTTTAGTTATTGTTTATCATTTAATATTTTAATGAACTGATAATTTTTAAGTTTATATGAATTTATTTAAAAAAATTAGAGGATATTTATGAGTCTTGCAAGCTTAGGTGGAAATTTACTTGGAATTGTTCCTTTAGGGGATATTGTATTCTATTTAAATCCATTACATTTGTTCTTGTTTGTAGCTATATTAATATTTACTTTCTTAATTGCTATTAGTCATACAGAAACCCAAGTTGAAGCTGAATTTGGTACACTTGGTGATAAAAAGCAATCTGTAGGATTAAAAGAGTTTAAAGCAAGAAGATTTTTATCTGTAATTTGTGGTATAGCTACAGCAGGTGCAATGATTACTGGAGATTTATATAATTTTACTTTATTTATGTCCCTTGTTGGTATCTTAAATATAGGTATTATTTCTTCTGTAAAACAGATTGGAGTACTTGACTCTGTTTTTCAATATGGTTTAATTGCAATGATGTGTAGTCTTCCATTATTTGGAGGTGCTGCAATTGTACTTGGAGCATGTGGAACAGTTAGTTTACTTGCAATTCAATCAATGAAACCAACTGCAATGATGATCTTTGGTGCAATAATGCTCTTTATTGGAGTTTGTGGTGAATCTGGTATAGCACCTTTCTTTGCTTCAAAAGCAGAAATGTTTAGAACTCCTGGTTCTCCATTCTTATTAATTGTACATTTAAGTTCATTATTTATTATTATAAGAGCAATTGAAATTGTTCTCATTATTTGTACATGAAGGTGAAAAAATGAATAAAACAAAAGTTGCAAGTAGTATTTTACTTGTAGTTTCAATAATCATGATATTATATGCATTAATATTTACTCCTGCTGATTGGATTGTTTATGCTATAGCAATAATATTTATACCATTTTTTATACTTTCATTAGGTTTACTTACTATGGCAAAACCTAAAAACGATGAAAAGGAGGAAAGAATACAAGAACCATTTATTGGATACTAAATCCAGTAAAAAGAAGTATTCGTTTATATGTATAATTTAATGGCTGATATTTTAATAAATGTGTGTATTGCTTTCCTTGCTGGAAGCTTACTTTTAGGTTTACATAGAAAAATTATGGCACGTGTTCAATCAAGACCAGGGCCACCTATAATACAATACTTATTACATTCTTTAAAATTCTTCTTTAAAGAATCATCATTCCCAAAAACAGTTTCTAAACCATTTTATTTAGCAATTGTTGTTATATTATGTGGAATATGGGTTACTGCAGTAATTGTAACTAATGTTGTTTATGGTTCATTATTATTGATATTTGGTATTTATGCTGTACATAAAATTGTAGAACATAATTCTGGTTCTTCATCAGGTTCTCCTTATGGAAAACTTAGTTGTGTAAGGGCTGTTTATTCTGCAGCTTCTGAACTTCCTTTATTTGGAGGTTCTATTTTAGTATTATACCTTACAGTTCACACTATGGATATAGGTCAAATAATATCTTATCAAGCAGCACATGGACCTTTAATATTTGCTGCTCCACTTGCAGCATTGATGTTTTTTGTTACAATAATTACAAAAGCACCATATTCTCCATTTGGAATAACTTTAGGTAAAGATATTATTTCAGGTTTTGAAACAGAACACTTTGGATTCTTAAGAGGATTTATAATGATTTCAGAATCCATGTGTTGGTATGTATTGTTATGGTTATTTTTAACATTATTCTTTGGACCATTATCAATAATTGGTTATGTAATTGGAATGATTGTTATAACTTGTATAACTGGATTAATTAGTGCAACTACTCCGATGTTAAATCCTAATCATTCAGTTATGTCACAAATGACTATTACTTTAATTGGTGTAGTCGGTTCTATTGCTTTAATGATTATATAATTATTAAACAATATTTATTAATTAAAATATTAAACGGAGAGATTAAATGAATCAGGAAAAAGATTTTATAATCCTAACTTCACTTGTAGCAATTGGTATTATATTTATAAGTTTACTTGCTGTAATCTTTCAAAGTCAAATAATATGGCCTCTTGTAGTTATAGCTATACTTATAACTCCGTTAATTTTATATCAAGGATCTGAGAAAATTTCAGAGATTTCTGAACATTTAGAACATATTGCATTTATTGTTACATTTATTGTAATATGTTTATCAATTATATTGTTATATAGGCCAATGTGATTTTTATATTGGTTTATATTAAGTATAAGTCATTATAATTTATTATTTTGACTTATGAGTTCATAAATTAAATAAAATTAAATTTTTATTTAATCTATCAATTATTGTTGTCAAAGACATTAATTGATTTTTATATATTATAAAATAATTTAAATAAATAGGATAAACTAATGTGAGTATTATGATAGAAAAACTATATTTATTAATTTATCTAATAGTTTTTGTTGCTGGGGCTATATGTGGTCTTTTATACAGCTACCAAAAACACATAGAACCATATGTAGTAAAAGAAACCAGTATTCCAATTTTAATTTTTGCAATTATTGGTTGGTTTTTAACCTTAAATTATGGTTTATTAAATTTCATTCCACACTTTATTGTAATAAGTATTGGTTTATTTTTAGTAGCTTTTGTATTAGATATGAGACCTGGATATGGAAGAAAAGAAACAGTTATTGGAATTATTATTTCAGTAATCATATGGTTTTTTACTCAATGTTTATTTAATATAATGTAATGGGGAATTCTATGAGTGATGAAAGTAGATTAAGACTTTATAAAACTAGAATTATTAAAAGTTTCAGATGGCAAAAAGATATTATTAATCCATGTGCTAAATATTTAGGAATATCTAATGATGAATTTGAAGATATACTTATGGATAAGTTAGATATGTCTTCTCTTGAATCTCTTCATGCTACATATGAATCATCATTACATGAAGAATTAATGCTTAAATTACATGTGGATTTAAAATTTTTTTGGTTTGTTGATGTTCTTAATTTAATATCAGAAGAAGAAGCAACTCAATTAAAAGTTAAATTAGCAAAAGAAGTTCAATATAAACATATGACATATGATGAAGCTGTAGAAGAAGGTAAAAAAGAATTTTTAGATATTATTAGAAAATAAAGTTTAAAATTTATTTAAATTAAAATAAGTATTCTTCATTAATTAAAAATGATATTATAAGTAATTAAAGAGAGATATTTTCATTTAGAGGTAAGATAATGTTAGATCGTCTAAAGGATATTGTAAGGAAAACTTCTATTAATGTATGTATTGTTAATTGTGGTGGATGTAATGGTTGTGATATAGAACTTGTTGCATGTTTATCACCTAGATATGATTTAGAACAATATGGTATTTACTTACAGAATAATCCTCGTGATGCAGATGTATTATTATTAACTGGTGCAGTTACAGAACAATGGGAAGATAAATTACATAGAATATATACTAAAGTTCCAGAGCCAAAAGTTGTTTTAGCAGTTGGTAATTGTCCTCAATCTGGGGATGTTTTTGCTCAAGAAGGTGGAAGAGTTAGTGCTCCTGCTTCTAATTTTATTCCTGTTGATGCAGAAGTTTGTGGATGTCCTCCAAGACCTGATGAAATTATTTCTGCAGTTCTTGCTGTAGTTCCTAAAGCTATGGTTGCAAAAGGACATGAAAATAAAAAAATTAAAGATAATGATTCATAGAGGTGAAATAAAATGATTGTACCTATTGGCCCAGTACATCCAGGTTTAAAAGAACCATTAAGATTAAAATTGCAACTTGAAGGGGAGAAAGTTGTAAAAGCAGAAATTGATTATGGTTATGTACATAGAGGTATTGAAAAAATTATGGAAGGTAAAACCTGGCAAAAATGTATTTATCTAGCTGAAAGAGTATGTGGAATATGTTCTTATGAACATACTCAAACTTTTGCTGAAGTTTTAGAACATATGGCTGGTGTAGATGTACCTCCTAGAGCTCAATTTTTAAGGGTTCTTACTAATGAATTAGATAGGATTCAATCTCATTACATTGCAAATTCAACTTTTTTCAAAGCTATGGATCATGAAATGTTATTTATGAAGGTTCTTGAGTTAAGAGAATATATTATGGATTCTATTGAGTTATTAACTGGTAACCGTGTTAATATGGGTTGGAATGTTGTTGGTGGTGTTAGAATGGATGCTAACGAAGAACATTTCGATAAAATACTTGAAAACCTTAAAGTAGTTGAAGAAAATCATGATAGGGTTGTAGAATTATTCTCTGAAGGTCCAGTCTTAGCTTTAAGGTCAAAAGGTGTTGGATATATGAGTAAAGAGGAAGCATTAAAAGGTCGTGCTGTAGGTCCTATTGGTCGTGCTTCTGGATTAAAACATGATTGTCGTGAATTCCATCCAACTTATAAAGATTATTTTGATTTCAAACCTATATGGAGAAAAGAAGGAGATAATTATGCTCGGACTATGAATAGATTTGATGAAATTCCTCAATCTATTGATTTAATTAAACAAGCCATAAATAATATGCCTGAAGGTGAATTTAGGACTCCTGTTGAAATTAAAACAGGTTATAATGAATGTAGAAATGAAGCTCCTCGTGGTGAAGTAAAATATATGTGTGAAACTAATGGAAATTTAATTAAACATATTTCTATTCGTACTCCCAGTATTCCAAATATTGATTCTTGTGCAAAATACATGTTAGTAGATGTTCCAACAGTTGCAGATGCTATTGCTACATATACTTCATGTGATCCTTGTATTGCATGTGCAGAACGTGTTCAATTAACAGATACTGTTACAAATAAAACAGTAATTAAAGATTTAGATAGTTTTTATTAATTTTAATATTTTGTGTGATTTAAGTTAAAAGATGATGGTTTATGAGTTCAATTATATGGTATGTATATGAATTTGCAAGAAAGGCATGGGTAAAAGCTTTTGCTGATGCTAAATCTCAGCATGAAATTGTTGAAAAACCTGCTAGATTTAGAGATTTCCCTCATGTAATAAAAGAGAATTGTATAGGTTGTGGTTCTTGTACTGCAAGTTGTCCTTCTCCTACTGCAATTAAACTTATAAGGGATAAAACAACTAAGGAAAAAGAAGGTTTAACTTATCCTGTAATTAATAAAAGTGGATGTATTAGATGTGGATTCTGTGCAGAAGTTTGTCCTTCAGATCCTAAAACATTAGAATGTGGTGAAAATCACTATATTGAAACAGAATTTACTATTATTCCATCTAAAAGACGTTTTATTGTAGATGACTATTTATGTATTAAATGTAAAGCTTGTATGAAAGAATGTAAAGTTGATGCAATATCTGATATAAATGGTCATATTGTTGTAGACCCATTAAAATGTATTGCTTGTGGAGATTGTCTTAAAGTATGTAAGGTTAAAGGGGCAATGAAAGGTATTTTCATTGATAATCTTGAGGATCAAAAGAAATTAATTAATCTTATTGTAAGTAGTTTAGAAGAATACATTGAAAATCAGCAAGATAAATTAGAGATTCTTCCACGTGAATCATTATTACAGCTATCATTACCATTATCAATGTTCTGGGATGAAGCATTAAAAATTATTCCAGATGCAGAAATCGCACATGAAATTATAGGAAATGCTGTAGATAGATTAAAAATAAGAGTTATTACTTGGAATTCAGATAAATGTACTAAATGTCAAATGTGTGTTAATGAATGTCCAATTGGGGCAATATCATTTGATGAAGAAAAAGATACTATTGTAAGAGATAAAGATAAATGTTGTAGATGTAGTATCTGTTATCAAACATGTCCATTTGCTGTAATTAAATATTTCCATGCTAAATTTGTATTAGATGTTGATGATGATGGAAATGAAGAAATATTTATTACAGTTAAACCATCTCAAATAGATCATGATTTTATAGGAAGTGAACATCATGAAGGTTGATGCTAAAGATTACGACCGTTATGGTAAATCTATACGTGAAGTTGAAGTTCAATGGGATATAGATGATTTAAAATGTGCTAAATGTGAAGATAAGCCATGTATTGAAGCATGTCCAATTAGTGCAATTTATAAAGATCCTAATGGTAATATTCGTTTACATGATACCTGTTTTGGTTGTGTATTATGTAGAAATGCTTGTCCATATGATGCAATTACTATGGTAACAAATATTGCAGAACCTATTAAAGAGAATGTACCAAACATAAATATTGAATTATGCCGTGCATGTGGTGCTTGTGTTCATAACTGTAAAACTGGTGCTATACATCTTCATTCTGAAGGATCTAAAACTTTTAGTGAAATTGATGAAGATAAATGTATGAGATGTGGTTACTGTTACAGAGTATGTCCAACTGATGCTATTAAATATGGAGAAATTTTACCAAGAACAGTTAAAGGTGGTAAAGCTATTGTAGTTAACCATAAAAAATGTATTGGTTGTATGACTTGTACTAGAGTATGTCCATCTAAAGGATCTATAATTATTAGTAAAACTTTAAAATTACCTTATATTAATCCAGGTTACTGTGCAAGATGTGAAGAATGTATGCATGCTTGTCCTTCTACAGCTATTAAATATTCCTCACGTAAAAGGGCTTATGCACAGTATAGTAAAATTAGAACATCTGATACAATTTCTGAGATTGTTGATAAAGATATATCTAAATTATCTCATAATATTGCAAGAATGGATAGAATTTTACATGATTTATCTATTGAATTTTCAAATAGATTAGATAAACAAAATCCTATTGATGTTAATCCAGATGTTTTTGAAGAAACAAATTTCTTAACTGAACTTAAGTTTAATGCATCTAAAGTCATTGATAAAAAATTTAAAGATATTACTGATGAAGATTTTGATATTACTAGAATGAGAAATGTTATTGATTCATTCCCTCCAAAAAGAAGAATCTTTGTAGATGCTAATAAATGTATTGGATGTGCAGAATGTCTTGCATTATGTCCTGTTAAAAATGCAATTGAAATAAATGGTCCATCTCCTATTTTTATTAATGATAATTGTGTTTTCTGTGGTAGATGTGTAGAAGTTTGTAGATTTGATGTTATTTCTCTTATTGAAGAATCTTTCATGTCTGATGGGGATAATATATATTATATTTCTACATCAGTCAATAGTGAAAGAAATGGTAAATTATATCTCGATAATTCCCAATGTCAATCTTGTGGAGTTTGTGTTAAAAACTGTCCAACAGAATCACTTACTATGGAAGATGATTTTCTTAAATTTGAGGAAGATACTTGTATTTATTGTAGACAATGTGAATGTTTATGTCCAGTTAATGCGATTAATATTGAATTAGAAGTTGAATGTGATTCAGAAGAAGTTTCAAATGAATCAGATGAAGATCTTGATTCTAATTTAGATAGTTAATATTTTGATTAAATTTATGTTTATGATTTAAATTAGTTTTCTTGAAATTTAGTAATTTTAATGGGATAGTTAATATTTTGATTAAATTCATTATTTTAACTATTTAAATTTAATTTCTTCTTTAACTTAATGATTTTAAATTAATCTTATCTTATATTGATTTTATTATTGTTTTAAAAAGTTTTTTTTTATTAAATGGTGATTATTTGAGTAAAAAAGTTTATATTACAGATTGTGAAGGTCCATTAACATTAAATGATAATGCTTTTGAAATGTGTTCCTATTTTATTGAAGATGGTGCTAAATTATATAAAATTTTAAGTAGTTATGATGATTACTTAGTAGAGGTTGAAAAGAAAGAAGGTTATCATGTAGGTGGAACCTTAACATTTATTACACCATTTTTTAAATCTAAAGGTATTACTAATCAAGATTTAATTGATTATTCTAAAAATAATATTAATTATGTTCCAGGTATTGATACTTTATTTAAAGTAGCAAATAATCAAATTGATTCTTTTATTGTAAGTACAAGTTATGGTCAATATATTAAAGCTTTATGTGAAGATAAAGACTTTAAATATGAAAATACTTATCATACTGATGTTGATCTTGATAAAGTTCAAATATCTGATAATGAAAAATCTAAAATTGAAGAATTTAGAAAAGATATATTAAAATGTGATTTAATTCCAGATTATAGGGATAATGCAGGTTCTGAGGATTTAAAAGCTCAAGCTGATATATTAGATAATATATTTTTCAATGAACTTCCTAAAATGGATGTTTATGAGATTATGGGTTCTATGAATCCTGTAGGTGGAATTGGAAAAGAAAATGCTGTTAAAGATATTATTAGTAAAAATAATATTGATTTAGATAAAGTTGTTTATGTTGGAGATAGTATTACTGATTTAGAACCTCTCCAATATGTTAAATCTAATGGTGGTATTGCAATTTCTTTTAATGGTAATAAATATGCAGTTGAAGCTGCAGATATTGCTATTATTACAGATGATGCAGTTGCATTTACAATTCTTCTTGATTTATTCTCAAGAATTGGTGGATATTACACTTTAAATTTTATTGACTCATATATGTTTAAACCAGATGGATTATATGAAGGATTTAGAATTAGTCATGTGTTTTTAGATTATTATAAAGAACATTATGATGGTCGTGAATATCCAATTATTGCTAAAATTACTGATGAAAATAGAGAAGAACTTGTTAAAAAAAGTGAAGCTATGAGAAATAAGCTTCGTGGTGATGATATAGGTTCAATTATGTAATAATTTATTTAAATTCATTAATTAATATTTAAAATTTAGTTTTACAATTTTAATTATTTATTATTAGTTTTTAAGTTGATTTATTATTTTAATTACTTTATTATTTATTATTAGTTTTTAAGTTTGTATTTCTAAATTTTCAATTTTAATATAAATTTTTAAGATTTAAAATCATATTATTTATTATAAGTTGATTGTTTTTTTCAACTAATTATTTAAAAATTCGTGATAAAAATGACAGATTATAGTTTAGTAGAAGACACTTTCTTTGAAAGTTTTACAGGAAAATATATAAGAGCATTAATTACTGCTGAAGATGAACAAACTGCAAAAGAAGCAGCATATGATTCTACCGCTACTCCTAGTTCAGTTATTGGAAGGATTGAAGGAGGTGTAGAAGGACCTGTATCTCCTGATGAAACTCCTGATGGAAGACCTGGATATCTTTGCCAATATTGGTTTGGTTTAGATGATTTAAAAAAATTTGAACTAGAATTATCTTACAGAATTAGACAAGATATTTTAGTTAAACCATTTACATCTATGTTTTCTTATACTGAAAATCCTGAAGGTAAAATTGGTATGATGGAACAAGTTGGTCATTGTGGAGATGGATATGAATGGGAAGAAGAAAGATATGGTAGAGAAATGATTCATGTTCCTATTGCAGTACCTGACTTTTTAATTGATAAAGAAATGGGTTATTCTACTGGAATTATGGGTGCTAATTTCTGGTATATGTGTAATACTAAAGAAGTAGTACTTGAAGCTGGAAGAAAAATTGTTGATGCAATCCTTGAAGTTCCTGGAGTTTGCTGTCCATTTGGTATTTGTTCTGCAGCAAGTAAACCTGAAACTAATTTCCCACAAATTGGACCTTCTTCAAATCACCCTTACTGTCCTTCACTTAAAGAAAGATTAGGTGATGAAAGTAAAGTTCCTGATGGTGTAAAATATATTCCTGAGATTGTTATTGATGCAGTAGATGAAGAATCTATGAGAAATGCTGTTAAAGCAGCTATTGATAGTATTCTTGATGTTGATGGAATTGTTAATATTTCTGCAGGTAATTTTGGTGGAAAATTAGGTGAAGATACTTTCTATTTACATGATATTTTAGGTATTTAAATTTTTTATTTAATTTTAAATTTTAATATTGTTTAATTAGATATTTAATTATTTTACCTATTATTTTAATCCTTAATTTAGGTATTTTAAATTATTTACCTATTTTAATTTTTATATTAATTATCTAATTTAATTGATAATAATGCTTAATAATCATTGATTTTAAAGGTGCTAAAATGGAAATTGCTGATGATATTTTATATGATGTTATAGGATTTGGTGCATTAAACGTTGATAAATTATTTACTGTTGATGAAATTGCTTGCCATGATGAGGAACGTTCTATATTAAAAAGTGAAAGAAGTCCTGGAGGTTCTGCAGCTAATACTATTATTGGTCTTGCAAATTTAGGTCTTACAACTTCTTATATTGGTAAAATTGCTAATGATAATGATGGTGAATTACTTGAATTAAATTTAGCAGAACATGGTGTACATTTAAATAATTTAATCTATGCTGATGAAGGTGTATCTGGTGCAGCATTAGGTTTTGTAGATCAAAATGGTGAAAGAGCATTATATATTAACACTGGTGTTAATGAGGAAATTTCTCTTAATGAGATTAATCCAATTGAACTTAATCGTGGTAAAATTTTACATATTACTTCAATGTTTGGAGAAACATTTGAAACTCAGAAAGAATTATGTCCTAAACTTCCTAAATCAATGATTGTAAGTTTTGATCCAGGTTTAATTTATGCAAAATTAGGGGTTGAAGCAATTAAACCTATTTTAGATAGAACTGATATTCTTCTTATTAATGAAAATGAGTTATTTGTATTATGTGAAGATTATTATAGAAAAAGAGATAATATTCCTAAAGATGAAAAATTAAGCTTTAGAGATTTAGCAATTAAACTTCGTGATGATGGTATTAAAATTGTCATTGTTAAACGTGGTACTAAAGGAGCATATGGAATTAACTCTGATGATGAAGAAGTTAAAATACCAGCATTTCTTGTTGATGCTGTAGATACTACTGCTGCTGGAGATTCATTTAATACAGGATTTTTATATTCTTATGTTAATGGTTTTTCACTTGAAAAATCTGTAACTGTTGGTAATTGGGTAGCATCTCAGTCTGTTCAGGCTATGGGTATTGCTGGTCTTCCAATGAAAGAAGATTTAGAAAAATTTTTATCAGATTATTATGATGAAGATTGAGTACTTTAATAATGAAACAATATAATTAAATTTTAATTATATATTTAATTTAAGTAGTAATGTATAATTTTATAATCTATTAAAGATTTAAAGTAGTTTAAATATTTATTTTTAATTTAATTTTTTTAAATTATATTTGAGTATAAACTATTTAATGTTTATTTTCTTATTTAATTTAATTAATATAAACTACAATTGAGTATAATATCAATTCATTTTGATTTTATTGTTTTATTAAGATAATTTCTAATATTTGTTGTTTAATAAATAAATTAATTAATAATAAAAAAGTTAAATATAATATAATGGACTTAAAGGTTGAATACTTATGGAATTTAAATTTGAAAAACAGATGGATCTTTTAGAAAAAGAGGTTATTCTAAAATCTGTTGATTTAGATGATGATATTGAAGATTATAAAGTATATATCGATGAATTTCAGTCAAATGAAACTTTTATGGCAATATCTCCACGTTGTGTACGTTGTAATCTTTGTGTAGAACAATGTCCTGTGGGGGCTATAAGTGATTCAACATATTCAAAACGTGCAAGAATTTTAAATAATTGTGTAAAATGTGAAGTATGTGTTGAAACTTGTCCTGTTTCAGCTATTTATATCTTTGAAGCTGAAGCGAAAATAGAAAAAGATGATGATGGAATTAAACCATTGACTTATTCATTTACTGAGAAAAAAATACCTCATAGAATACTTAGATTAAATGATATTACAATGGATAGATCCAAATGTATTGGTTGTGGTCATTGTACTACATATTGTCCTACTAAAGCTAATAAATTAATGTCTAAAGAATTTATTGAGAGTATGGAAAATCAAGAATATGAAAATTATGAAATAGGTCAATTATATCCATATATTAATAAAGATTTATGTGTAGGGTGTGGATCTTGTTCTAATATTTGTGCTCAAGATGTTTATACATTAGATAGATATTTAGGTCCTATAATTAATACAAAAAAATTAATTATTGATGATGAAATATGTGTTGCATGTTTCCTTTGTGAAGATAATTGTCCTACTGGTGCAATTAAGTTAAATGATTATAATATCCCAGAAATTGCTCCTGATGTTTGTATACGATGTAATAAATGTTCAACAGTTTGTCCTGTAAGTGCATTAAGATTAGAAGATATTGATTTAGATTAATTAATAAAAATTATATAAGAGGATATTATGAAAGCAAAAGATATGATGGATAGAAATTTTATTACTGTCAAAGCAGATGAATCTATTGTTAATGTTTCAAAATTCTTAGAAGATCATAAAGAATTTACTTGTCCAGTTGTTGATGATAATAAAAAATTAATTGGTTGGATTACTGCATTAGATTTAACAAAAGGTTTACGTGAAGGTAAATCAAATGTTAAAGATGTTATGCATCCTCCTGAAGAAACAGGTTTTTTACATGAAAATGATTCTGCAAGAGATGCAGTTCTTGAAACAGATAAAGATAAAGTAGTTGCAATTCCAGTATTTGATGATAATGATATTTTAACTGGAGTAATTAGTTCATTTGATATTATAAGTACATTTTCAGATTTATATGAAACTAAAGTTTCTAAACTTTATGAAACAATGCAAGATCAATTAAAAGGAGTTACTTGGGATGAACTTATGCAAGCTTCATCAATTGTTTCTAGACGTGAAACTGGTAATAAAATTACACCAAAAGAATATGATGAAAATATTCATAAAACTACATTTGGAAATGCAATTTGGGCAACTGGTGGACTTGAAAAATTCTTTGCAGGTTTAATTTCTGTTGGTGAACTTGTAATTGCTCGTAAAGTTGGTAATAGACGTAAATAATTAAAATTTAATTTTATTATTTACGATTATTTTCTTAACTTAGTCTATTTTTTATTTAGCTATTTATTGGATTTTTTTCATTTATTTATTGTTTACTTAATATTTTAGTGTATTCTATTTATTTAAAGAATTTTTATTGTTTTTTATAAGTTTTTGTTTTGTTTGTGTTTTTTTATTTTTGGTTTTTTTTTTGTTATTGTGTTTTTTGTTATTTAGCTATTTTACACTTTTTATTTTGTTTATTATTTCTGTCTTTTATA
>NZ_MRCT01000002.1 GCF_002208625.1 Methanobrevibacter sp. 87.7 | reverse complement strand
ATATTAAAATAATTAGATAAATAAAAAATATAAAAAAAAGTAATATATTAGACAAAATACAAATAATAAGAAAAAATAAGAAAAAATTAATACTTTATGTAAATGACAAATAAATTAAATATAAAATGGATAAAACAAGAAGAAAAAACAATAAAAATAGATAAAAACAAAAAAATTAAATTTAAAAAATAGACAACAAAGAAAAAACTAAATTTAAAAAATAGATAAGAATAAAAAATAAAAATAAAAAAAATTAAGAGGAAAAAATCCTCTTAAATTACTTATTTTCAATATTAACTTATTTAGTTAGAACGGTAAATTAGTATATCTATTATATATAGTTACAGTATTTGTATTCCAATTATTAATTACACCAAAAGTGTTTCTTGTAGAAATACAATCTGCAGAATACCATTTACCATTTACATATACTTCAGTCCAAACGTGACCATACCAACCATCAGTAAATTGACAGTAACCATGGACATAACGAATAGTTACACCAACAGCACGACACATAGCAACATAAAGGTTAGATTGATCACAACAATTACCACTTCTTCTAGTTAAAGTTAAAGCTGCACCTTGTTGAGAATTGTAATAATAATCATAAACAACATTATCCCTTACCCAATTAAACATAGTAACAGCCATATCATATTGGGAACTAAGACCTGCAGTTAAACTTTTAGCAAGAGCAGCAATAGATGAAGTATCTGCATTACTTCCACTATCATCATCGGTATCAATTACAACATAATTTGGTAACTGATCATTATTTCCATAAAATGCAAGAACTCTACTAAATGCTTCAATTAAAGCATTATATGAAACTTTTCCAAGAGCAGTAGTTGAATAATTAGGACCTTGTTCATAATTTAATATGAATTTATAAGTCCTAGTAGCAGAATCAACATAATCTGCTAAATTTAAGTTATCACTAATTGCATCTCCAGTATTTGGAGAAGATGGTTCATCTAATGAACCAATAATAGCAATATTAGAAGTATTACCTGAATTTAATTGACTAATAGCTCTAGATTCATAATATAAGAATTGAGCTAAACTAATCTTAACAGAACCAATAGTAACAGTACTAGGAAGTTCACCATTAGCAGCATAATACTCTTTAACAACTTTAGCAGCACTAACAATTTGATCAATAGTTAAATAGTTAGAATTTGAACTATTAGTATTTCCAGTATTTTCATTAACAATAGTTGTAATATTACCTTTAATACTTATATTAGCTGGTAATTTTTTATTTACACCATAATAATCAAGAATTACACTAAAAGCATTTATTAATGCATTATAAGAAACTCTTCCAATAGTAGTAGTTGAATAATTAGGACCTTGTTCATAATTTAATATGAATTTATAAGTCCTAGTAGCAGAATCAACATAATCTGCTTTATTTAAATTACCGTTAATTGCATCTCCTAAATTAGGAGAAGAAGGTTCATCTAAAGAATCAACAATTGTAATACTATTTGTATTACCAGAGTTTAATTGGCTAATAGCTCTAGATTCATAATATAAGAATTGAGCTAAACTAACCTTAACAGAACCAATAGTAACAGTACTAGGAAGTTCACCATTAGTAGCATAATACTCTTTAACAACTTTAGCAGCACTAACAATTTGATCAATACTTAAACTAGTAGGTATTACATTAACAACATGTATTTTAGAAGTACCAGTAACTCCAGGATATTGATTATTAGATACAAAAGTGTAAGTTATAGTATAATCTCCAGCAATTAAATTAATAGCTAAACTTGCAACACCATTTGAGTTAGTAGTTGCATTATAAATAATAGTACTATTATTTAATCTAAATTGAATATTTTGATTACTAATAGGATTACCAAATGCATCTTTTAAAGTAACATTAAATTTAGCACCAGATTTACTAGTAGTATTTAAGTCGTTTCCTTTAATAGTGGTTATATTTTTAATAACTTTAATAGTAGTAGATCCATTTGAGGATAATTTACTATTTGAATCAGTATATGAATATGAAACATTATAATTTCCATTATTTAATACTGGAATAACAAGGTAAACAATACCATTGTTATCAGTTACTAAATTGTAAACACGGTTGTTTAAATTAACAACAACATTTTTATTATTAACACCATTACCTAAAGCATCTTTTAAGACAAGACTGAAATTATTACCTTCAAAATATGTACCATCTACACCATTAGATAGTACAGTAAAGTAAGTATAATTTCCAACGACTTCATTAGTATTTACTACTACACTAGTTGGTAATTTATTATTACTTTCATAAGATATAAGAACATCTGCAAAAGTTTCTATTAATTTATTATATGAAACTCTTCCAACAGTTGTAGTTGAATAATTAGGACCTTGATTATAATTTAAAATAAACTTATAAGTCCTAGTAGCAGAATCAACATAACCTGCTTTGGTTAAATTACTATTAATTGAATCACCTAAATTAGGACTAGAAGGTTCACTTAAAGATTTAACAATAGCAATATTAGCAGTATTACCATCATTTAACTGACTAATAGCTCTAGATTCATAATATAAAAATTGAGCTAAACTAACCTTAACAGAACCAATAGTAACAGAGCTAGGTAATTTACCATTATTAATATAATATGCTTTTACAGTTTTAGCTGCACTAACAATTTGATTAACAGTAAAACTTGTAGGAGCACTAGTACTTGAAGATGTAGTTGTTCTAGAATTATATTTGACATTGATAAAACTTGGTAACTGTTTATTTGTTCCATAGTAATCAAGAACAACACTAAAAGCTTCAATCAACCTATTATAAGAAACTCTACCAATAGTAGTAGTTGAATAATTAGGACCTTGATTATAATTTAAAATAAACTTATAAGTCCTAGTAGCAGAATCAACATAACCTGCTTTATATAAATTACCATTAACAGAATCTCCAGAGTTTGGAGATGAAGGTTCACTTAAAGATTTAACAATAGCAATATCTGCAGTATTACCAGAATTTAATTGTGAGATAGCTTTAGACTCATAATATAAGAATTGAGCTAAACTAACCTTAACAGAACCAATAGTAACAGTACTAGGTAATTTACCATTAGTAGCATAATAAGCTTTAACAGTTTTAGCAGCACTTACAATTTGATCAATAGTAAAACTTTTAGAACTACTTGAATTATTTGTAGAGCTACTTGAACCATTCATAGAGCTAATACCACCATTTAATGAAGTCATATTAAAGACATTAAAGTAAAGATATCTGAAATAAGCAACTCCATCAGCTCCACCATCTAAAGCATATTGTGAATCAGTAGATAATACACTACTACTTAATTTAACAATATTGGAATCTGAATCATATGATTGAAGAACAGTCCAAACATCTGCATTACCAGAATGGCTTTTAAAGTAATTAGTTGTAGACTTAATCCATGCATCATCTTCTTGATAATTACCTTTATAAACCATAGGCATGATTATATCTACAATATTTCCTAATTGATCAGAATCTTGACCATAATAATAAGCATTAGAAGAAGTTTCTGGCATAATAATTGCAGCAACTTTCATATTTGAGTTAATCTCTTTAACTGCAGCAGTTAACATTTGAGTAAACAATGTAATAGATTTAGTTCCATTTGCATATTTATATGCAGTTCCAGGGAATCTTAAATAATCTAAAGTAATACCTGCTACACCTTGAAGTTCAGCATAAGATTTAGCCTCATTTATTTTTTGAGTCCAATAAGATTGGCCAGAAGTTGCTGGATTTATAAAACCACCATCATAAAAGCATTGCATCCATATATAAACATTAATATTATAAAGTCTAGCTTTTTTAATAAATGATTCTACAGCATCAATACCATAAGTTTCTACAGCATAATAATTTAAGAATATATTACCAACGTGATTTGCATAAAGTTTAGATAAATCAACACTGTTCATATTACTTCCAAATAAAAATACTCCAAAAGTATTATTATTAAAAACTGTAGTATTATTTACAATTGCAGAATTTAATCCTGACATTGCAGTTAACTTATTTAAAGAAGAAACTTCATTATTCTTGGTATTATTCAATACTGTAATATTATCAGATACAGAATTTGAAACACCAGAGATACTATTATTAGAAATTGTAGAACTTGAATCATTAGCATCTAAACTATTTAAAGAACTACTATTCTCATTATCTATAATAGAACTTGAATAATTATCACTACTTACGATAGAACTTGAAGAACTACCTTCATTACTATTTAACATAGCATTTGTAGAATTATATGTATTTACGGAATTTGTTACCGTATCATTTGTTACAGTTTGAATTGAATTAACCGAAGAATTTGATAATACAACTGAATCATTATTATCCACATCAGTTGCACAAATAGCACCAATGCTTAAAAAAACAATAAGCACCATTAATAAGCTAAAATATCTAAATTTCTTCGACATTTTTCGCCTCCTGATTTGTCCATAAAAATTCTTAAAAAAAATATAATTAAAAAAAAGTGATATTAAAAAACACTGATTTTTAAAAATATTTTTAGTACAAAATAATTTATAACTTAAATTGTATATAAAGGTTATGTTTAAGAAATAAAGCATTAAATCAATAGTATTGAATAAAAATAACCAAATAATATTAAAATAAGATAAAATAACTAAAAAAATAGGTATAAACAATATAAAAAACAAAAAACTAAGAGTTTTAAAATTTAAGTTAAAAAATTCTAAAAAAATAGAATACATTAATCTTTTAACCTTGAAATTAAAATAAAAAATAAATTGATATAAAAAATAAAAAATAAAAAAAATAAATTCTTAAAATAGAAAAAACAAGAAAAATAAAACGATAAAAGAGAAATAGAACATATTTTATTTAATTTAAGAAAAATATAAAAAAATGTATAAAATAATTTAAAGCCTTTAAATAAGACTTAAAAACTAAATTTATAAAAAAATTAAAAAAAGTTTATAAAAAAAATAAAATTTTTAAAAATAATTTAATTTAAAAAAATTAAAAATTAAAAATTTTACATTGGTGGCATTTCGCCCATACCTGGCATTACACCATTAGCATCATGAGGAATTCCACTGTGGTCAAGACCATCATCTGCACTACCAGTTGAATTAAGAGCACCTGCAGCAGCAACTACATCATCAATACGGATAATCATAGAAGCAGCTTCAGTTGCAGAACTAATAGCTTCTTTTTTAACTCTTAAAGGTTCAACTACTTCATCAGACATATCAATAATTTCACCTTTAAATACATCAATACCCATAGTGTTTGAATTTTCATGAGCACTAATAAGTTTAGAAATTATACTAACAACATCAAGACCAGCATTTTCAGCTAAAGTTCTAGGAACAACTTCTAAAGCTTTAGCAAATGAACGAATTGCTAATTGTTCTTTTCCACTATATTTTTGACTAAAGGCACGGAGTCTTCTAGAAATTTCGATTTCTGGAGCTCCACCACCAATAACTACTTTTCCATCTTCAATAGTAGCAGAAACTACACCAATTGCATCATCAAGTGCACGTGCAATTTCTCCAGTAACATATTTAGTAGAACCTCTTAAAACAATAGAACAAGCTTTAGGTTCTTTAGTATCTTTAAGGAAAGTTAATTTTTGATCAAATATTTTTTTAGTGTACATATGACCAACAGTACCTAAATCTTCAGGTTTTAAATCTTCAATATCAAGAATGATTTTTCCACCAGTTGCATGTGCTAATCTTTCCATATCAGTGTTTTTAACACGTTTAAATGCAGTAATACCTGCATCTTTAAGATATTGTACAGCCATATCATCAATACCTTTTTGACACATTAAAACATTTGCACCAGCATCAACAATATTTTGAACTAAATCTTTTAAAATTTGTTGTTCATTATCTAAAAATGCATTCATTGCAGAAGGTGAAGATAAATCAATTTTTGAATTCATTGTTAAATCTCTAACTTCAAGAGGATATTTTAAAAGAGCAATTTTAGCATCTTTAATATCAGTAGCCATATTTTTACTTACAGGAGAGTTATCAATAAGAATACCATCAACAACTTCAGAATCTGAAACAGAACCACCATTAACTCTTTGAGTGTTAATATGTTTGTTAATTACTTTTCCATCTTCTACAACACGAGTACAAGCTTCAACAACAATATCTGCAAGAGATTCTTTAGCATAATCTGATCCTTTACCAGTCATTGCAGTCATAGCAACTTTTTTAAGAGTTTCTTTATCATTTGCATCAATTGCAATATCATCTAAAATTTTTAAAGTTTCATCTAAAGCAGCTTGATAACCTTTTAAAACAATAGGTGCAGGAGTTCCACCATCAACTAATTTTTCAGCTTCTGAAAGTAATTCACCAGCAATAATAACTGCAGTAGTAGTTCCATCTCCAACTACACTTTCTTGATTTCTAGCAATATCAACAAGCATTCTAGCTGCAGGATGTGCAATTTCCATTTCTTCTAATATTGTAACACCATCATTTGTTACAATAACATCCCCTAACTTATTATTTACTAACATTTTATCTTGACCTTTAGGTCCAAGAGTAGTTCTTACAATACCTGCTAATATTTTTGAAGCATAAACGTTTAAATGAAATGCATCTTTACCTTTAAATCTTTGAGTACCTTGAGGTAAGATATAGATTGGTCTGTTTGTATTATTTGCCATCATATCACCATTAATTTTCTTAATAAATATATAAGGCTTTTATAAAACCTTAAAAACTATAAAAATAAATAGTTAAGTATTAAATTTGAATAATCAATTTTTAATTAACTAATAATCCATTAATATAAAGTGTGTTTATGATTATATAAAAAGCTTTCGAAAAGTATTTATTAACACTTAAATTAGAGTAATAAAAAAAGTTTATTTATTTAATAATTTTTTTTGAATTTTATCAGATTCTAACTCATTAATTGCATTTTTAGCTATCCATCTACTAGCTTTACAATCTTTTTTAAGAATTTCATAAGAAAGTTCTATTGCCTCTTTATTAAGATTAATATTTCTTTTACCAATTTGTCTAATTGCCCAATTAACTGCTTTTTTAACAAAATTACGATTATCACAAGAAGCATCAATAATTAATGGATAAAACTTTCTAAAGTATTCATCATCTTCTTTTTTATTATGGACTGCAAGAACAGCAATAAGAGAAAAAGCAGTTCTTTTAACATATTCTTTTTCATTTTCTGCCCATATTGGAATTTTAGATATTGCTAAATCAGAATTTCTAAAAAGATTTATACAAGCTTGATCAACTACATCCCAAGAATCAAATTCAGAAACCCATTTATCTAATTGTTCATTAGTTAATTTATCTGGTTCTTCAACCATTGGTGCAAGAATCCTTGATTCATGATAAGGATAATCCCATAATTTAATTGCAATTTCATGATTTTTACCTACTTTTTTAGCAATTTTTCTAATATCTAGCATTCTAAGACCATAAGATTTATTAAAATTTATACCAAAACGTTTTTTACCTTTAATATTTTCTTCATTACTAAGAAATTCAAATTCATGAATAATATCTTCAAATTCCAAATTACCACCAAATTAAAAAAAATAGATTAGAAAACAAAAAATAAATTTAAAAAAATAAAACAGATTAAAAATTATAAAAAACAGTTATAAAATGAATAAAAATAATAAAAAATAAATAAAGAAGAATTAATCTTCTTTAATTGCTTTTGCAAGTTTTTTACCTAATTCATAAGCTTGTTCAAGAGCTTTTTCATCAGGAACATAATGAACATCTAATGCATCGTCTTCAAGTACATCGAAACCTGCATTTTCAAGATCAGAGGTTAATCTATTAATAGCACCTCCACCCCATCCTTTAGATGAGAATACAGCTGCTTTTTTCTTTTTACCTGCATTTGCAAAGCTTAAACAATTGAAATAATAAATGATTTTTCCAACATTTGGATATGGATTATTCATCATAGTTGGAACACCTAAAGCAATAGCTTTACTATCAAGAACTTCAGTTACTACATCACTTTCATCATCTTCTTTCAAGAAGCACATTTTAACTTTAACACCTTCAGATATAATACCTTCAGCAATTTCATGTGCTAATTTTTGAGTAGAATGATGCATAGTATCATAAATAACAGTTATTTTATCTTCACAATCAGCTGTTGCCCATTTAGCATATAAATCAATGATTGTTTGTGGTTTAGTCCAAATTACTCCATGACATGGTGCAATCATTTTAACTTTATCTAAATATCCTGCATCAGCCATTTCTTTAACTTTACTTACAACAAGTGGTGAAGATAAAGTAATTAAATTTGCAAAGTATTTTTTAGCAACATTTTCAACAGCTTTAGGATCAAGTTCATAATCATATCTTTCACCAGAACAGATATGTTGACCAAAAGCATCATTAGAGAATAAAATACCTTCTTCATTATATAAAGTAAAGTTACTATCTGGCCAATGTAACATTGGTGCATTAATAAATGTAAATGATTTACCACCAAGATCTAAAGTATCACCAGTTTTAATAGGATTCATTTCTTTATTAACTAAACTAGGCCAATGATTTTTAAGACCTGGAATAGCAATTTGAGTACAATAAATTTCAATATCTGGGAATTTTTCAACAATATCGGGTAATGAACCACTGTGATCCATTTCAATATGATTTTGAATCATTACATCAATTTTAATTTCATCTTTCCCTTCTTGAGCAAAAGCATCTTCGATTCTAGCCCATAACTCTGGGAAAAATCCAGGATATACATTATCAATTAAAGCAGTTTTATCATCACCAAATACAAGGTAACAATTATAAGTAGATCCATGTAATGTATAACCATGGAATTCACGGGTATCCCAATCAAGAGCTCCAACCCAATATACGCCATCAGCTATTTTTTTAGCATTTGCAATCATAGTTTTCACCAATATTTTTATTTATCCACTATTAATTTTTAAATATTTAAAAAAATTACTTATTGAACCTATAATACAATAATTAATAAGTCCAAAAATAATTTAAAAAAATTAAAAATTATAATATATATAGTAATATATTTAATTAAATAGATTTATATTTTTCGAACAAAAATTAAAATATTAGACTTATTCTATAAAAAATAAAAAATAAAAGAAAATTACAAGTAAAATATAATAAACCAATTAAATAAATAAAACAATATATTGAAAATATAATTAAAATAATTATAAACTAAAAAAAGAAAAAATATAATTAAAAAAATTACAAATTAATAAAAGAAAATAAAATATAAAAATATAATTAAATAATTATAAACTAAAAAAAGGAGAATACAATGAATAGTAGTGAAACAATTTATAAAGGAATTAAAGATTCTGGAATAAATTTTATTGTAAGTGTTCCATGTGCTAACCTTAAAGAATTATTAAATCTTATAGATGCAGATGATGAAATAACACATATACCAGTTACAAGAGAAGAAGAAGGTCTTGGAATATGTGCTGGAGCATATATGGCAGGAGCAAAAACTGCAATTTTAATGCAAAACTCAGGATTAGGTAACTGTATTAATGCATTAGGATCATTATTTGAATTATACTCATTCCCTCTTGTTATGATTATGAGCCATAGAGGAACAGAAGGAGAATCAATTATAGGACAAGTACCTATGGGAAAAGCAACACCAAAATTATTAGATTCACTTGATTTACCATATTATAAACCTACAAATCATAAAGAAGCATATGATGCAGTGTCTAAATCATGGAATGAATCTGTAGAAAGTGGAAAAGTAGTTAGTATATTACTTGAGATTAAATACTGGAAATTAGAAGACGATTGAGGTTAAAGTATGGCAACACGTGTTGATGGAATTAAAGAAATAATGAAAAATATTGAAGATGAACTTGTAGTATGTAATATAGGTGTTCCCTCAAAAGAATTATATAAAGTAAAAGATAGAGCTAAAAACTTTTATATGATAGGATCTATGGGTCTTGTATCCTCAATTGGACTTGGACTTGCACTTAATCAAGATAATACAGTTGTTGTAATTGACGGTGATGGGTCTGTTCTAATGAATATGGGTTCACTTGTTACAATAGCACAAAACCAATGCCCAAATTTAATTTGGATTGTAATAAATAATGGAGCATATGGTTCAACTGGTAATCAAGATACTTATGCTAAAAATTTAGACTTAAGAAAAATAGCTAAAGATGTAGGATTTGAAAATGCATATAAATTTGAAGATATTGATTTTAATAAAGCTTTAAAAAGTAAAAAATGTATGTTTATAGAGTATAATCTTGAACCAGGTAATTCTAAAGCACCAGTAATAGATTTATCTCCAGAAGAAATTAGAGATAGATTTATGAATGAAATTATAAATTAAATTTTTTTATTTACTTTTTTTTAAATTTTATAAAATATTATTTTTACAATATTTAATAAATAATTAAACTTATTTATCTATCTATTTTTTACTATTTTTATAAATTAATTAAAATTAAATGATTTAATTAAATAAACCTTGTATTATTTTTAATAAATAACTTAAAATGCAATTTACTTAACTAACCATTCTATTATCTCTTTCATAAACTGGTTCCAATAATCCCATTGATGACCACCAGTACCTTCATGAAAAATATAATTTATATTATTATAATTTGATAAAAAATTTATAAACTTAATATTAGCATCATATAAATTATCATCACTAGCACAAGTTATAAACATATCTGGAACATCTTGATTAGTATCTTCTAATTTTTTAATTAAATTATTTACATTAACATCCCTATCAAGTGCAGTATCTAAGCTGCCAAAACATTCTTCAACAAATTCTTGATTATATTTAAATATAGATTGATTAGTTTTATCAAAATTCTCTTCTAAAATAAGAGCAGAAGATAATGCAAGTATTTTTGAAAATCTTTTATTATATTTAAGTCCATTATATAATGCACCGAAACCACCCATAGAATATCCGCCAATAAATGTATCTTCACGTTTTTTAGACAAATTAAACATTCTTCTACTTATATCTACTAATTCTTCACCAATATATTTAGAATAATTTCTATTAGAAGAAGGATAATCTAAATAAAAGCTATTTTCACCACTAGGCATTATAACTGCAAGATTATTTCTTTCAGCTAATCTTTTAATATCAGTATGAGTTAACCATTCCATACAATCCCCATACAAACCATTTAATAAATATAATGTTTTATATGGTCCACTATTTGATTTATTTATATTATGTTCATAATCAATGTGATCTACAGGTAAGATTGCAGTAAATGGTATATTTCTTCCTAAATCTTGTGATTTATATTCTACATTTAATAATGCCATGAAAATCCTCCATTTTAAATTTAAATTATTTACAAACAAGTCATAAGAACAGATAATAAATGAAACTAAAATATCAACTATTTACAAACAAGTCATAAGAACAGGTAATGTTACAAGTGAAAGCAATGTATCAAATACAATAATATCTGATGTTAACTCTACATCAAGACCAAATTCCATAACATATGAAATTGACAACATAGCAGATGGCATTGCTGCTTCAATAAGTGCTATCTCATTATCAAAGCCAGTTATTCCAAATAATTTTAAAATGAAAAAGGCAAAAAATGGATAAACAAAAAGTTTTAATACTGAACCAGTTAAAGTTAATCCAAATTTCTTACCAAATCCTTTAAAGTTCATAGATAAACCTAAAGATAATATAATTAATGGAATTGTTATATCTGCTAAATAATTAATAATATTTGTTCCAACTGTACCAATTGGGATATGATATAAGTTAAATAATAAACCAATAATTAAACCCCATAGTACTGGAAAAGAAAATATTCTTTTAACAACTTCCTTATATTCTCCACCAAATTTTATAACAAAGATTAAATACACAACAATCATCATTAAAACATCAGTAATATTGAAGAATATTGCTCTTACAAGACCACTTACACCATATACACCCATAACTACAGGAAAACCTACAAATCCAGTATTACCCATAATTATAACAGAAAGTAATGCATATTTTTGTTTATCAGGTAACTTCATACCAACAAAAAGTAAATATGATACAATACCAACTAAAAATGCAGATATAAAACCAATTATTGGAAATTTACCTAATGTTGGAAGAAGAGACATGTTTGCATCATATAAGGAACGAAATACTAAAAAAGGCATTGCAAGATAAACAACAACCTTATTAATAGTTGCTCCTTCATTTGCACTTAATAAATTAAATCTTTTTGCAATAAAACCTATTGCTAAAATTATAAAAATAGTTAAAAAAGTTGTTAAAATTTCCATATTATCAATAATTAAATTATATATAATATTTTTGAAATTATTACTTATAAAATTTTAATAAAAATCCAATGAAAGTAGTAAAATAAACAAAATATATAATATAATAAAAAATAATTATCTAAAATTGAAAATAATAAAAAAATAAAAAAATAAACTAAAAAAACCACCTAATCATAGAAACTAAATAAATAACTAAAAAATAAACTAAAAAAACCATTTAATAAATATAGAAACTATAAATAGCTAAAAATAAGGATATAAAAAAATAAAAAAATAAAAATAGCTAAAGATTATTTAGCTAATTCATCAATTTCTGCAATTCTATTATCAAATTCAGTAAATTTCCTAGCTAAACCTGTAAAGTATGGAATGTATACTTTTGAGAAAGTTAATCTTTCAGGATCAATATTATTATCAGATATTTCACCTTTAATTTTATCTATCTTATTTTCAACTTCATCATACATTACATCACCAGGATATTCACCTATGAATATACCATCTGCACCATTTTCTAAAGCATAAATAATATGCTTTGGAAGTACACGGTTTACACTAATAACTTTAATAATATGAATTGATTCTGGATATGTTAATCTGTTTACTCCAATATTATCTGCTGATGTATATCCAACATCATCTAAAAATGCAATAATACGTCTTTCTCCAGGTTTTTTACCTTTTAAAATACCTTTAATAGTTGCAGATATTTTATCTTCAATGTTACCATTAATTTGAACTGCATTATTTGGACATACTGCAATACATTTACCACAACCAGAACATGTCATAGGATCAATATAAATTTCTTCATCTTTAACTGATGCTGCTTTATATTTACATATTTTAACACATTCTTCACATAAATCACATAATTCATTATCAACTGTTGCAATAAATGGTTCTATATCTATACCATCATTAATAAGTTCAGATACTTTACTTGCAGATGCTGTAGCTTGAAGAATACTATCAGTTATATCTTTTGGATTTTGCGCAGTTCCTGCAACAAATACTCCTCTTACATCAGTCATAACTGGTTTGATTTTAGGACTAGGTTCTTTAATAAATGCATCTTCTGTTTGAGAAACATTTAATATTTTTGCAACTTCTTTAGTTCCTTCACTTGGTTCAATAGCAGTAGATAATACAACCATATCAGATTTAATTTCTTTAAATTTACGTGTTAAAGTATCTTCTACACGAACAATTAAATTTCCATCTTTTTTTACAACTTCTCCAGGACGACCCCTCATAAGTCTTACACCATCACTTTGAGCATGTTTAAAGTACTTTTCAAACATTCCTGGTGTTCTAATATCAGTATAACATAAAACTATATCTGTATCAGGATACTTGTGTTTAATGATATTTGCATTTTTAAGTGCTACCATACAACAAACTTTAGAACAATATTTATGTCCATCAGGTTTAATATCACGAGAACCTACACATTGTATCATTACAACTCTTTTAGGTACTTTACCATTAGATAAACATTGAAGTTTACCTTTTGTTGGTCCATTAACACCTAAAATACGTCCAAGTTCACTTTGAGTAATTACATCATCATATCTACTATAACCATATTCTGGACGTAAATCTGGATTAAATAATTTATGACCTGTAGAAACAATAACAGAACCAACTTCTAAAGGAATCATTTCTGACTCTTGTCTAAAACTAATTGCATTCATACGACAAGTACGTTTACAATCACCACATTGATCACAGTTATCAATATCAATTACATAGGTATCTGGATAACATTGTGAGAATGATTTATAAATAGCTTTTCTATAAGATAAATTATCATTCCAATCATTAGGTATTTCTTGAGAACATACTTCAACACAGTCTCCACATGATATACATTTATCAGTATCAACATAACGTGGTTTTTTCTCAACAAGAAGGTTAAAACTACCTGCTCTTCTTTCTGCTTTAATTAATTTAGAACTTGTTAATATTTCAATATTATCATTCCATACAACTTCATTTAAAACAGGATTTAAAAGACAAAGTCCACATTCTTCAGCAATTTTAACTGGTGAGAATACTTTACCTATTTTAGCCATATGTCCACCAATTGAAGGTGTTTCTTCAATTAAATAAACATGTATACCTTGTTTTGCAAGAGACAATGCAGCACTCATACCTGCAATACCTCCACCAATAACTGCTGCACTTTCAGTTGTTTGAATTAATATTGGGTCTACTGCTTCAGAAACTTTAAGTTTTTCAATAGAAGCATTAATTAAATTTACTGCTTTATCGGTTGCTTTTTGATTAAAAGAATCAGATGTTTGACTATGTACCCAAGAACATTGTTCTCTTAAATTTACCATATCCATAAGATAAGGATTTAATGGTTTTACATATTCTTGAAATGTTTTTTCATGAGATTCAGGTGAACATGCTGCAATAACAACACGATCTAAATTTTCATTAATAATTTTATCTCTAATTATTTTACTACCATTAATTGAGCATAAATTTTCATATTCTTCAATTACATCTACATCCCCAATTGATTCTTTTATTTTCTCAATATCAAGTACATCAGAGATGTTTCCACCACAATGACAAATGAAAACTCCAACTTTATGATCCATAAACACACCTACATTAATTAATTAGTTTCATTAACTTCAACTTTAACAGTATCTGCTTCCATGTTGAAATCTTCACTTTCATCTAAGTCTACTTTATATGAAACTTTTTCAATAATTTCGTCTTTATTATCTTTACTTAAAGGTTTTAAATCTTTTAAAATAGGTTCAACAGGTACAGTATGTGTTTGTATACCTACAACATCATATGGATCTGCACCCATAGCTAATGCTAAAAATTGTGCAATGTTTAAATGTACAATATTAAATTCTTCACCAATTTTATCTCCAACATATGTTTGATATCTATCAAATTGTACATGACAATTAGGGCATAAATGTATTAAAATATTAGTTTTATTTTCTTTAAGAGATTTTAATTTATCTAAAGTAACAGTTAAAGAATGTTTTTTATGTACAAATCTTTGAGAAAATCCACTACCACAAGTTGTTCTTTTAAAATCATACCATCCAATAGTTTCAACACCACAAGCATTTACAACATCATCAATAATATGTGGATTTCTAATTCCTTCAATAGTATCACCATAATGAACTTTACAGTAATGACAACCATGATGAGTTGCAATATTAAAATCAGAAAAATCATATTTAATATTTTTTGCAATTTCTTTACGTTTACTGTAAAAAATATCAATAATATGGAAGATATTTTCTCTAGAATCAAGATCTCCTTTATTAAATTTCATCCAATCGTAACCACAATCATCAAATACCTGATTTACTTCATCACGTACTTCTTCATTATTATTTAAAATATTTGCAACTTTTTTATTAATAGCATAACATGTTGCACACATCATGACCATATTTGGTCTATTTAATTTATTAGCAAGTGCAAAATGTCTAGCACCATTTACAGTTGTAGAAAATTGGTCAAAAACATCAGAATAATGACCTAAACCAGTACAACAGGTTTGTGCTCTATCCACATGGTAATCTACTCCTATTTTATCAAAAACATATTTTGTACTTGATTCAATACCTGGATATTCAACACTTACTAAACAACTTTTAAATAGCAAAATATTCTTATCTGGAACATTTTTCATATTAAACTCCTCAAAAATATTAAATTAATCCTAAATTTAATTTTATTTAATATACATTCAAATAAAATCTAAAATCCAATTTTACATCAAATCCAAAAAAATTAATCCTCATCTTTATGATGATTTCTAATTTTATTTATTCTATCTTCAAAACCACATGATTTAAGAATTGTTGAAACTTCAACAATAGCTTCTTCAGAAGGAAATACTGGATCAAGACCTAAATGATTTCTTACATCATCTAAATGTGTTTTAAAATCCCACCAGTCATCACCAATATCCTCTTTCATTTCTGGGAAGAAATTTTCAGGAATTCCCCCAATTCCATGATTTAAAAAACTATCCCCAAATCCTAAAAATGGAATTAAATGATCATCAGCAATACCTTTATCAACAGCAATTTGTCTTAAAACTTGATTTACTTCACAAGGACTATTATCTGCAGGACAAATACTATGACAAGTATAACAATAGAAACAATACCATATATCCTCATCTTCAATAACAGCAGTATCCCCCTCTAATACACATTCAACCATTGATCGTGGATTATAATTACTATGTTGAGCTGCAGGACATACAGAAGTACACATACCACATTGAACACATTTTAATAAACCTTTTGGTTTAGAAGATTTAATATTATGAGAAATATATTCTTCAAGATCTAAAGAATCCTCTCTAAATTTTTCAACCATAAAAAAACCTCATTTAAAAATATAATAAAAAGAGTTTAATTTAAACTCCTTTTAAAAAAAATTAGAACATAAATTTCTTATTAAGAATCATATCATTTAATTGATCAATAATTTCTTTTGCACGTACCCTATCAGATTGACGGCTAACAATATTAACATTATAATCTTTATTGTCAACATTTATAGTAGTTGAACCAGTATTTATTGTAAATACATTACCTACACAATATCTAGCACAACTTCCACAACCAAAACAATCATCATTTAAGTCAATATTAATTTTATTATCACTAATAGAATGTTTTACAGCATTAGTTGGACAATATTTTTCAACTAAACATTCATCACATGCAATACATTTAGATACATCAATATTAGGACGTTTTTCTGCTCCATTCCACATTTCACCATAATTAGTTTTAGAAACAGGTAAATGTCTTCCTCTAATATCTGCAACAGTTAATGGAATATCTTCATTTAAAAATAGAAGATTATTATATATTTCTTCATTTAAAATTGGTATTGGAATAGCTACACTATCATAAACTTCAGGACCCATACCAGTTCTATATCCACCTAAATAACGAGAATCCATTTTTTTAATATCTGCAGATAACATTAAATTAGGTTTTGCATCAGAAGCTCTTGTACCTAAACCTAAAACTAAACCTGGAGCACCATTTAAAAGAATTTTAGCTCCTTCTTTAATAACATTTCTATCCATATCATTTTGAAGTGGATTTATATCACCACAACCAGAGAATGTAATTAAATCAAGTCCTGGTTCAAATGGTTTAGCATCAAAAATAGATTTCACATAAGAATCTCCAGTATTAACAAATGCAGTATAATTGTTAAATGCTTGACGTGTTCCAATCATATGTGCAGTAACTATTTCTTCAAGATTAGTTGTAGTGTTAATAGTTTTACCTTCAATAGTTTCAACTTCTACATCTATATCTTTACCATTTAAAAGATCTTTTAATAAAAATCCTCCACCATAATCAGGATTATCTTTACTATGACTTGTACCATTTAATATACAATCAACAGAACCTAATAATTCATTTGGACAAGGTCCAACAGAAGCAGGAATACCATTTAAATAAATATTTTTAGCTTTCTTAAATTCACCAGGTTCAAATACAATAATATTGAATATTGCAGAAGTACCACTCATTACACCACAAGTACCACACGTTACAACATCAACTTCTTCAAATGAAGGAACTTCATCATTTCTAAGTGCTTCTTTAAAGTCAAAAGCAGAAAAAACATTAGCTTCTCCATTTTCAATTTTTTTATTAATCTCTTCAATAGTTCTTTCCAATTAAATCATCCTCTTTATAAAAAATTAAAAAATAATTAAAAATTAAAAAAATTGATACATACTTAAAAATACTAAATTAAAGTATATAAAGCTTTTTAAAGTGAATGTAAGCTTAATATTACTTTAATAAGCAAAATGTTACGTTAATATTACTAAATTAGAAAAAATAAACTAATGGTAAAAATTTTTAAAAATTATTAAAATCACTAAATAATGATTAAAATAAGATAAAAATAAAAATTAAATAAAAATATAGAAATAAATAAAATATTAAAGCAAAATATAAAATAAATAAATAATTAAAAGAATTTAAATATAAAAAAAGTCTGCAACATCATACTAACTTATAAAATTAATTAAAAAATACTAAAAAATAAGCAAAAAATAGCTAAAAATACTAAAAATTTAAGAAAAAAAGACAATAAAAAAAATAGCTAAAAAAATAAGATAAATTAAAAAATTTATAATTTACCTAAAGTGTCTCCTCTGAGACCTCTTCTAATAGTTTCAAGAGAAATAATTTCATCAGTAGAAATATTTCCTAAATTAGCATCAGAACCTAATTTTAAGATAAAGTAAACTTGTTGATCTTTTTTAGGAGCTTCCCATATAATATCATCAGGATTAGAAATATTATTTAAAATATAATCAACTTCATCTTCTTTTACATTACTATTTTCATCAAAAATACCAATGTTTTTTCCACCTTCTCTTGCTTCAACAATAACTTTAGTAGATCCTGCTTCTAATTCAGCATTCATATATTTAACTCTATCTTCTAATGATAATTCTTTATCTAATGCAGGATTTTTCTTACCTACTTCAGATATAACATTAAATCCAAAATCTTTAGCTTGTTTAATATAATATATTTTTTCATCATATGGTAAATTAGTAGAACCATTAGAGATTTCAATAGTTTCAAAACCTAATCTTTTTGCTTCTTCAAAGAATTCAGGAATTTTATTTTCAAGATAAGCAAGTTCAAATAATGTTCCACCAGTATAAGGTTGAATATCATGTTTTTTATACATTTTAACTTTTGCTTTTACAATTCTTTCATTTTGAACTACTGTAGTACCCCAGCCAAATTTAAGATAATCTACATAGTCTCCTGCAATTTCCATCAAACATTTAGCAGTATCATATCCTAAACCTTTATCTAAAACCATAGTAATTCCTTTGTCTCTTGGTTTTGATTCTCTTTCCGTTAGGAGAAAATTAAAAGCATTCATTATATCACCATATATATTTTAAAGAATAATTTATATTGAAATAAATTAAATAATAGTTTAAGTTTAAAATATTTAAATCTTTTTAGAATTTATATAATTTAAAAATATAAAATATAGAAATCCAAAAACTTAAATTAAAACTATTATATATTAAATAGAAAATTTAATTTAAAAATAAAAATTAGAAATATTTATAAATTAGGATAATACCTCATATTTTATAAAAAATGAATATTAATAAATAAAAGGTTTAATGAAATAAATAAAAAAAATCTTAATGATTAAAATGAATAAAAATAAAATTCAACAAATAGAAATTGATGAAACACATATTAGGTTAATTACAGATTTAGAAAATCATAATTTAGATAATTATATAATAAAAATCAGAAAACAATTAAAAGATTATATTTATGAAAATCCTGAATTTTTAACAAAACTTACACCATATCCAAATAAACTTAAAACAAAATATAAAATTATT
This sequence comes from Methanobrevibacter sp. 87.7, assembly GCF_002208625.1. GTDB lineage: Archaea > Methanobacteriota > Methanobacteria > Methanobacteriales > Methanobacteriaceae > Methanarmilla. The sequence goes on along the minus strand of NZ_MRCT01000002.1, from coordinate 8,610 downwards.
GAATTAATGGATAATAGTAGTAAAATAGCTAATGTAGGTCCAATGGCTGCTGTAGCAGGTACAATATCTGAATTATGCTTAAATCATTTAATATTAAAAGGAAGTAAATTATCTTCTGTTGAAAATGGTGGAGATATTGCAATTATAAATAATAAAAAAATGGTCTGTGGAATATATACACATACTATTAAAGATATTGGATTTGAATTAAAACCAAGAAAAAAACCACTTGGAATATGTACTTCATCTAGTAAAATTGGACATTCAATAAGTTTTGGAAACTCTGAATCTGTTACAATCCTTACTAATCAAGCAAGTATTGCAGATGGTCTTGCAACATCTATTGCAAACGATGTTAAAGGTGAAACTACAGAAGATGCGATAAATAATGGTCTTGAAAGTGCAGAAAAATATAAAGAATTTTATAATGGTGCAATAATCACTGTAGGTGATTTAGTAGGAACAATTGGAAAACTACCTAAAATTGTAAGTACAGAACCATTTGATATAGATTATTAAATTAATTTAAATTAAACAAATATATGAAAATTTAATAAATATTAATACATTAGGAAATTAATCTAATAAATAGTAATAATAAATATAAAAAATCTAAAAAAAATAATAATTGTATTTCTAGATTCTATTTTAAAGATTTAGATTTTTTCTAAAAAAGATATAATAAACTAATAAATAAAACTTTAAAAATTTAGGTTTTTTCTAAAAAAAGATATAATAAAGTGATAAAATGACAATTGGAATAATAGGTTATGGAAACATTGGACAGATGATTACAGAAAATTTACTAAAATTAAACTTAGTAAATGAAGATGAACTTATTATATCAAATAGAAACATATCAAAATTAGAGTCTTTAAAAGAATATTATCCAAATATAAACATAACTGATGATAATAATAAACTTGCAAAAGAATCAGATAAAATAATCATATCTGTTGAAAGTGATGATTTATTAAATGTTATATCTGAAATTAAACAAAATTTAAATAATACACATATTATTCATACTTGTGCAGGAATAAATTTTGAAGATATTGAAAATATCTATGATGGACCAGTAAGTTTAGTTATTCCAACTATTGCTTCAGAATTTGTAGAAAGTGATAATCCGCAAAATGGAATAAGTTTAATTGTTCATAATGATAATGTAAACTTTATAGATTCATCTAAATTAGAAACACTATTTAATGAATTCTCTTATGTTAAAATACTTCCTGATGAAGAAGATATAGAAATAGCTACAATATTAACTAGTTGTGCACCAGCATATATTGGACTTATTGTTAAAAAATTAAGTGAATTTGGATTTAAACATTCAAATCTTGATTATGAAGAATGTAAATATTTAATTCTTAAAACATTAATTGGATCAAGTGAAGTTTTATTAAAAGATAAAATAAACTCTGATGATAATTGTGATAAATTAATAAATAAAGTTTGTACACCTAATGGTATTACAGAAAAGGATTAAATTATTTAGATTTAGAATTAAATGAAATAATTGATGAATTATTTGATATTCTATTAAAAATCTATGAAAAAGAGTAATTAAACTCTTAAAAACTATTTTTACTATACATTACTATTAAAAAAAGCAAATAAACTCTTTAAAAACTATTTTTATTATACCTTACTATTAAAAAAAACATGTTAAAAAGAGTAATTAAACTCTTAAAAACTATTTTTATTATACAATACTTAAAACCTATAAAAAAAGTAATTAATTTATTACTAAGTATTTTTATTATACTAAGTTAATTATTAATTCTTAAAAAACTCTTAATTAAAAAAAATATTAAAATTAGGATAAATTAGTATTAAAATCACTAATAGCACTATCAACTAATTCTAATATAGAATCATCAATAGATGGATAATCTCCATCTAATTCAATTGGAATATTATCACAATAAACAACTTCTAAACCATAATTAAGAGCTTCTTTACTTGCAACATCAACTGCAGCTGCTTTAAGTTCAGTTAACATACAATCAACTTTATCAATATATTTTGCAATATCTTCTTTTAATAAAGGCCTATTAGAGAGATGTGAAGTTGTTCCAACTACTTTACATTTATATTCTTCTTCAAGATAATTAACTAATTTATCTTTAACAGAACTAGGTGCTGTAGTTGCAAATAATATTTTTTTACCTTCAAGATTTTTAAGTGGTTTAGGCCTAAATACAGTAGGAATAACTTTTGCATTAGGATTTTCCTTATGAATAAACTCAATAATTTCATTAACTTTTTCTTTTGAAGTCATTGGTTCTTCACACATTGTTAAAATAATTAAATCACCAAGTCCAATTCTATATGGTCCAAAGAAATTTGTAATATTTAATATATCTTGATTTGTACCAACAAGCACTATAGTTTTATCTGTTTTAATTGGTGGAATAGCTGCACCACTACCTTCAAATATTATAAAGTCAGCGTCTTGTTTATTAGCAATTTTTGCTCCATCTTTCATATTTGTAAAAAAGACCTCACCAGACATTCCTCCACCACATCTTCTACAACCAATAGTAAGAATTCTACTCATTAAAGCATCTTCCCAATGGTCACTTGCTGCATGAACACCTTTATCTGCTTGTTCTACTAAAAATTCAGGAGTTATTTCAATTTTATCACCATGAACAATTTCAGGAGTTTCTGGTCCTCCTCTACCCATTGCTACAACACATGGATTATAATTGTTTTTATCAATTAAACGAGAAGTATAAGTACTAACTGCAGTTTTTCCAATTCTTTTACCTGTTCCTATAATTTTAATTGAAGGTTTTTCTGGAATATCTGCTTGTGTTGGAGGTTCAAATCTAAAATCAGTACCTTCATATATTACTCCTTTAGCAATTACACGACAAGCTATTTTAAAACGTTTAGAATAATCAAGAACTGGTTCATCAGATAAGTCCATAATAACATCTGGTTCATATTTATCAATCATTTCTTCAATTAAATCATAAGGAATTTCATCTTTATTATCTCCAAAGTATACTGGAAAACCCATTAACTCAGAATATGCTTTTGGATTATCAGTTTTTAACTTTTCAGTTCCACCAATAAATACCATGGATACAACTTCATTATGCTCTAAATCATCAATTACAGATATTGCAGACTTTGTAACGGGAAGGTAATGTTCACCATCAACTAAACATATGATTTTATTAGTCATAATATTCCTCTTTTAAAATTTTAACATAAATAAGATTTAATTAAAAATATTTAAACATATACAGATTTTTTTAATTTATAATATATAATTTTAATTATAAAAATCATGAAAAAACCTAAAATAGAGACTTTAATAAAAGACTTTAAAAAATCATAACAATATTATATAAATTATGAATATTTAATAAAATTTTATAAAAAAAACTAAAAAAAAACCTAAAAAACCTAAAAAAAGCTTTATAAAAAAATTAAAATAACAATAAAAACCTAAATAAAACGTATAAAAAACGATAAAACTAAAAAAACCTAAAAAACCTAAAAAAACAATAAAAAATACTCAAAAAAAGAAAAATAAAAAAATAAATGGGTTAAGTTTTGTATTTAAAAGGTCAATTTAGGACCAAGAATAGTTATAGCATCATTTGGATGACCAGCACATGAACCAAATCCTTTATCAGAACCTGTACTGACAGTATCTATATCTATCCAACGACCATTAATGTTATATTGACTCCATACGTGAGCAGAAGTTCCATCTAAGAATGAAACACTATCACAATATACATATCTTCCAGTAATATTTTGTGCATTAGCCATAGCCATTACAAGTTGTGCTTGATCACAACAATTTCCTGCTCTTGCCATAAATGTACCATGTGCACCTTTTTTAGTACCACCATAATATTCATATTGGACATTATGATTTACCCAATGATGAATAGCTCTTAATTTTTCTTCTGGAGTAGTACAATTAGCACAAATTTGATTAGATGCTTCTTTAATATCAGCACTTACACTAACATTAACATTTCCATTTGGTACATCTACATTTACTGGATTTCCATTAACTGTAGTAGTATTAGTTCCATTAACCATTACTAAATATGCTCTACTAGGACTCATTTTATCAGCACCACATACACCACAGAAATCAGCATCACAACCACCTTTTGATTGGTCACAAGTGATTTCTCCTTCAGGTACTCCAGCACCACCATTAGAGCTTCCACTTCCATCCCTATTTGGATCTTTAGGAGTATCAGATAATGTACCCCATTTATGACAGAATGGACAGTAATTTAGATATGTTCTAGTATATGGTCTATAACTACCACAATTATTTGCACAAGACGGATACATAGTTACAGTAATAGTATTATTATCAGAATAATTACCATTACTTTGATTAGTTACAGATGGTGTGAAATTAGTACTATTCATAGTTGAATTATTTAAAATAATATATGTAACATTTGAACCATTTGACATAGTTACATTTTGAATAGTTACATTTTCTACACTTACATTGCTCATGTTAATACCTGTATCATCAGGTAATGTATAATTTTTTACATTATTAGATTTAAAGTAATTCTCAAGAGTTTGAGGCATTACATCAGTACCATTAACACTTACAACAGTTTTATTTGTACATAATAATTGTGTATAATTTTTACTTCCACACTCACGAGTGATTGCAGTAGATTCAAAATTTTCCCAATGACCATTATTTTTAACTTGAACCCATTGATGATCTAAAGAATCACTAGTTTCACCTGAAACGATTCTTACTTCATAACCATTCTGTAAAAGTTTATCTTGAGCAAATTGAGCTAATGCTATAGAATTACCTTTACCTGTTTTATTCAAATCAACAATGCTACTTGAACCATTAGGATCATAATTAAATTTTAAATTCATATAAGTACTTAAAAGGAATAAACCTTTTTCACCACTTAAATTATTATCAATGGTATTTTCCATTATTGTACTAATATTTTCATTATTTGAAAACATATTTGAGGAAATATTTGAATTAATATCATTGTTTGAATATAAATTATTTGAAGAGTCTTTAAAATCTCCAAATGAAGATATAGTTATAGCAGAAACACATGAGATTGAAACAAGTGATATTAAAAATATTATACTTGTAAAAAGCATAATTTTTCGAATATTTTTAATTTTAACACCTCAATGATTAAGCAAGTTATTTAATGCTAAATTTAAATCACTGAACCACTAAACAAACAATCAATACATTTTAAACATTTTTCTCCATTTATTGATAAGATTATAATTAAATTATATTAAAAGTATAAAATATTAAAATCTTGCTTTAGATATTAGTTAAATAGCTAAAATATCTATTTAATTCATATAAACACTATTTACAATAATATATTACTTAATTAGATTAATTAAATATTATATTATGTAATTTTTACTATCTGAAGATAAATAAGAATACTACAAATTATTTAAATTATTACAAATTATTACAAATTATTTAATTATTAAAGTTATGTCAAGAATAATTAGAAAAATTTCCTAATTATTAAAATCTTAAAAATAGCTAATAAAAAATTTTTACTAACTAATAAAGATATAATTGATCTTACTAAATAAAAAAATCTTAAGTTTAAATAAAAATCAGATTTTAATATAAAATCTAATTTATTCTAAATAATTAACAATTAAAGAAAATAATGTTAATTAAATTTGATATTAAACTAGGATTCATTATATTATATTCAAATATCAAACTAAAAATTAACTAATAGCTTAATATAAACCATATAAGCCAAATATAAACTAAAGATTAACTAATAGTTTAATATAAATTATAAGCTGAATATAAACTAGAAGAATCCACTATCATCTAATATACGTTCTAAAGCTTGAGATCTTTTATCAAATTTCTCTTTAATAATAATTGTAATTACAAATAATATAACTGGCATAATCGCTAATTTACCCATATTCCACCAATAATGTCCCCAAATTATTCCTGCAATAATTTCACGTAATGCACCTACTGAGTAAGTTAATGGTAGGTACGGATTAATATGTGCAAAGAATGGAGGCATTAATTCAACAGCAAAAATACCACCAGATGCAGTAATTTGTAATAATAATACTACCATTACAATCAATTTACCTGCATTACCTAATGCAGAGTATAAACAATATGCAATAATCATAAAGCACAGAGCAATAAAGTACAGTGCGAAAATCCACGCAATTGGATTAGTAATTTGAATCTTCATTATAAAGTCACAAATTATAACACCAGTTGCTTGAACAAATGCAATAATTAAGAAGAACGGAAATCTACCGAAAAATACTTCTAATGGTGAATATTTATCAGAGTATTTAACTTGACGTTTAATCATTGCAATTGCAACTAAACAACCAATCCATAATGAAATGGAATTATAAAACGGTGCAAGACCTGAACCATAATTAGGAACTGGGAATTCAGCATGTTTTTTCAATTGAACTGGATTTTCAAAGTAATTTCTTACTCCACTTAAATTCATATCTTTATATTCTGCTAATTTTTCTACAGTACTAGGACTTATAGAATTAAGTTTAGCGGCTATTACTGGGATAGTGGCTTTAACTTTAGGCCAATCATTATTAATAACATTTAGAGTATAAGATGCTTTGTTGATTTTTGTACTAATATCATCTCTATTATTATACAATTCATCAACATATTTATTTGATGTTTGAAGTAGTGATCCTGTAGTAGCTAATTTATTATGAACTTCTGGAGAATCCATAGTAGCTTCAACTTCATTAAGTGCATTCATCACTTGTTGAAGTTTAACCATATTTGTTTCAACCTTATTAATAACTGGTAACAATGGTTGATAATGAGTCATATTATACATATTTCTCAAGTAAACATCAAAAGTGTATAAATCACTATAAGATGCATTTGCTTCTGCTTTCATTTTAGCAATAGTAGTACGGGAACTAGAATCATGATTATTAATTTGATCATTTAAAACATCATAATCAGATTGTAATGTACCTAAATATCCTTTTACTTCAGGTAAAGCATTGTATATTTGAGGCCAAAGATTTTTAATAGTTGACATATCAGAATTAACTTCACTTAATCCTTGATCAATTTCACCAGTATTACTATTTAAATCATTAGCAAAAGATTGAGCTTTGTATAAATCATCTTTATTTTTATCTAATATTCCAGCAGCATCTCTTAATTTACCAAAAATTATTGAATCAACTGTAGTAACAACTTGATCATTAATTTTAGCTTCAAGAATTGTTGTTCCAGATTTTAAAATAACTGGGTTAATAGCATTTGATTTTTCATTAACAAAATAATCAATTTCAGCACTTTCTGGATTATTAGAATCAACAGTCATCAGTTCTTTAGAGAAATTCTTAGGAATAATTAGCGCTGCAATATATGTACCTTCATGAACACCATGTCTAGCATTACTTTCATTTACAAAAACCCATGAGAAATTATTATTATGGTGTAATTCATCAACTAGCATATTCCCAACATTGTAATATGTACCATTATCTAATGTATACCCTAAATCATTATCAACAACTGCAACTTTAATATTACCTGTATTGGAATAAGGATCCCATGTAGATTCAATAGTTAAAGTAGCATACATTGCAGGTATTAACATAATAACTAAAACTACAACAAGGACAGCAGGAAAATGAATTAAAATGTGAAAATCTTTTTTCACGATTTCCTTAATATTTTCAATCATAGTGTTTTCCATAATATCCCTATAATTACAAAATTCAATTCTAAAAACATTTAAAAGCACTTAAACTTATAATAATAAAAAAAAATTAAAAACTCCTAAATGTTTACTTAGGAGCAATTCCATCTAACAATATTTCAATAAAATTATCTACTTCTTCATTTACAGATTTACTTGGAGTATATCCATAAATTTTCCATAAAAGTAAAGATTGAATAATCATACTGTAAATATCAAGAGATAAAATTTCAATATTTACCTCTTTAGAGATTTTACCTTTATCCATCTGATTTTTTAAAATTGAAATAAGATTATTAATTACTTTCTCAGATATTTTTTTAAAGGTTGGATCTCCTAATGAAACAGCTCTTATATCTTCAATGGAAATTCTAATTAAATTAAAATCATCTTCAAAAACATAAAGAATATTATTCCATACAGATTTTAAAATTGAAACAATATCTTCATTTTCATCTACTTCAAAGACATAATCTAATTTATTTAAAAAGTATTCTGAGTAAAATTTTGAAGCTTCATTTAGAAGATTATCTTTATTTTTAAATTTACGGAAAATAGTTACCTCACTAACATTTGCTTTATCAGCAATTTTCCTAGTGGTAGCATTATTTACACCACCTTCTTCTAAAAGTTTTATAGTAGCATATAAAATTTTAGTCTCAGTATCTTTAATTTCAATTTCCATAATGTAAGTAAGTACTTACATACATATAAATCTTTTGTATAAAATTATGAGAAACATCTAAAATACATATAAAAATTAAACAAAAACGAAAAAAAATCCAAAAAATTAAGAAAATATTAAAAATAAGTCATACCAAAATAAGAAAAAAATAAAAAAATAATA
>NZ_MRCT01000198.1 GCF_002208625.1 Methanobrevibacter sp. 87.7 | reverse complement strand
CATGTTAATATTTTTAAGTTGATTATTTTTTAGTATTTTTTTAGCTATTTTTGACTTTTATTTTTTATAATATAGCTATTTTATTTTCATGATTTTCTAGAATAATTTCTATCTTTTTTGTTTTTATTATTTTAATACCTTTATTTTATATTCCTCCTTAATTTATGGTGGTTTTTAATTTTTATATTTTTTAAAATTTCTTGGCTTTTTATAATATATTAAATAATATTTTAATATTTTAGAATAAAGCTTTAAAAATTAAATAATATGTATTAACTTTAAGTAAATAATTTAATAACTTTAATTTACTAAACATAATCTTTTTATATAAAACAAAATATAACTATAAAATGTATTTATGTATGTATAAGTAATATATTCAAATTGTAAATTTTAAGTATTCCTTTATTAAATTATTTACATTAAGTATTAACTTTAATAACTATTAAATTTAGTACTTTTTTATAGATAAGTTTATTAATTAGTTAGAAATACTTTATATAATGATATTTATATATTATTAAAAAGTCGAATTTATAATTATTATATGATTATTTATTTCACTTAATTATAGTTATTATTCACAAATATTATGAGGTTTTTTTATATGGATTTAGAAAATAATTCATCTAATGAAGAAAATCAAGTTACAAAAACATTAGAAAACACAGATGATATACCAACAAATAATAATGTTTCTGTAAGTGAAAATGAAAATGAGGATACTGTTTTAGAACCTCAAAACAATGAAGAAAGTCCTAAAAAAGAAAAAACAGAAGAAGAAAAAACAGAAGAACTTATTAAAGAAGGGCATGTTGATCCAATGATTGATTATGAATCTATTTCAAGTTCTGATGATATTGAAATTCCACCTCTTTTAATTGATCAAGTAATTGGACATGAAGAAGCAGTTGAAACAATTAAAAAAGCTGCAAAACAAAGAAGAAACGTTTTATTAATTGGTGATCCTGGTGTTGGTAAATCAATGCTTGCTAAAGGTATGTCTGAACTTTTACCTCCTGAAGTTTTAGAGGATGTATTAGTATACCCAAATATGGAAGATCAAAACAACCCTCTTATTAGAACTGTTCCTGCTGGAGAAGGTATTAAAATTGTAAAAAGTACTAAAACTTCTTCTAGTTTATATGAACAAAGAAAATCATTAATTATGATGGTTGTTGTAGCTATTGTTATTGCACTTGGATTTTTATATAATGCAATTCTTGAAGCAATTATTGCTGCTGCATTCATATTTTTAATTGGGCTTCAAATTAAACCTAAAAATCATAATTCAAGTCCAAAATTACTTGTTAACAATGCTAATAGAAGATTTGCACCATTTTTCGATGCAACTGGTGCTCATGCAGGTGCACTTCTTGGAGATGTAAGACATGATCCATATCAATCTGGTGGTCTTGGAACTCCAGCGCATGAACGTGTAGAAGCAGGTATGATTCATAAAGCTAATAAAGGAGTTTTATACATTGATGAAATTGGTACAATGAGTATGAAAACTCAACAAGAGCTTTTATCTGCAATGCAAGAAAATAAATATTCAATTACTGGACAAAGTGAAAACAGTAGTGGAGCAATGGTTCGTTCACAAGCAGTACCATGTGATTTTGTTCTTGTAGCTTCTGGTAACATTAAAGTACTTGAAGGAATGCATATTGCATTAAGATCAAGAATTAGAGGATATGGTTATGAAATATTCATGAAAGATACTATGGATGATACTCCTGAAAATAGGAAAAAACTTGTAAGATTCGTAGCTCAAGAAGTTAAAAATGATGGTAGAATTCCACCATTTGATACTAGTGCAATGGATCAAATTATCCTTGAAGCTAAACGTAGATCTGGTAAGAAAAATGCACTTACTTTAAAACTTAGGGATTTAGGTGGTCTTGTAAGATCTTCTGGTGATGTTGCTAAAGAAGAAGGTGCTAAAAAAGTAAGTGAAGAGCATGTTCTTAAAGCTAAAAAATATTCTAGAACTCTTGAACAGCAAATGGCTGATATGTCTATCCAAATGAGAAAAGAATACAGTATGATTAATTCTACTGGTGGAAAAATTGGTGTAGTTAATGGTTTAGCTATTATTGGTGATAGAAGTGGAATTGTCATGCCAATTGCAGCACAAATGGCTCCTGCAAGCAGTAAAAATGAAGGAAAAATTATTGTAACAGGAAAACTTGGAGAAATTGCACAAGATTCAGTACAAAATGTTTCTGCTATTATTAAAAAATATACTCAGAAAGATATATCAAATTACGATATCCATGTTCAATTCTTACAAAGTTATGATGGTGTTGAAGGAGATTCTGCTAGTGTATCTATTACTGCAGCTGTAATTTCTGCTGTAGAAGGAATTCCTATAGATCAATCAATGGCACTTACTGGTTCATTAACTGTTCGTGGAGATGTAATGCCTATTGGCGGAGCAACAGGTAAAATTGAAGCTGCTGCTGAAGCAGGAATTAAAAAAGTTCTTATCCCTAAATCTAACATGGATGATGTTATGATTGAGGATAAATACAAAAAAATGGTTGAAATTATTCCTGTTGAAACTATTGATGATGTTCTTGATAATATTCTCTTAAATGGTAGTAGAAAAGAGAAACTTATGTCAAAAATTAAAAAAATAAGAGAATCTGTTTCAGATTCTGTTTCTGAATCATTATCAGTAAATACTCCACATGCACATTAAATAGAATTTTTAAATTCTATTTTTTATTTTTTTTAGTTTATTTTTTATTGTTTCTTTTTTAGTTTTTAGTTTGGTTTTTTTTAGTTTAGTTTTTAGTTATTTTTTTTAGTTTTTATTCATTATAATTTCTATTA
>NZ_MRCT01000197.1 GCF_002208625.1 Methanobrevibacter sp. 87.7 | reverse complement strand
ATTATTTGATTTTTATTTATTATTTTTTTCTAAATGTATTTTTTTATTTTATTATTTATTTATATTTTTTATAATTTTTTTATAATCTTTAATTTTTATTTATTCCAATTTATTTTACTATTTTTCATTTTTAAAAATTTTTTTTATATTTTTATAGTTTATAATAATTTTTATATATTTTGAAAAATAAAATATTATTAATTATTTTTTTTAAAAATTTTATAATTTATTTTAATGTATTATGGTGATAAATTGATTGTTAGTGGTTCCGCTTCTCAAAAATTAGCTGCTTCAGTAGCTAAAGAATTAAATGATGTTTTTATAAGGGTAGAAACTAAAAAATTCCCTGATGGGGAAAGGTACCTTCGTGTACATGGGGATGTTGATAAAGAAGTTACTATTATTCAATCTACTGGTTACCCTCAAGATGAACATCTTGTAGAATTATTATTCTTAATTAAAAATCTTAAAGATTTAGGGGCAGAAAAAGTTCGTGTAGTTGTACCTTATATGGGTTATGCTAGACAGGAACGTAGATTTAATGATGGTGAAGCAATCTCTGCAAAAATTGTTTCAGAATTAATTGAACTTGCTGGTGCAGATGAATTTGTTTCTATTAATCTTCATGAAGATTGTGTAAGAGATTTCTTTAATATTCCTGCTTATAATCTTTCAGCAATGCCTGCTATTGCAGAATATATTGATGAAAGTGTAGAAGATCCTTTAATTATTGCTCCAGATAAAGGTGCTTTAGGATTTGCTGAAGAAATTGCAAGTATTTTAGATTGTGATTGTACTTATCTTAAAAAAGTAAGATTAGGTCCAGATAAAGTAGAAACTACTATTGCTGAAATAGAAGATGGGGAAAATAATAAAGTTAATATCTCTTCAGTTAAAGGTAAAGAAGCTGTTATTATTGATGATATTATAGCAACTGGTGGTACTATTGTTAATGCTATTAACATTTTAAAAGATCAAGGTGCAAAAAATGTAAGAGTTTGTTGTGTACATCCAACTCTTGTAAATGATGCAGTTTCAAAAATTTATGCAGCAGGTGCTCTTAATCTTGCAGGTACTGATACTTTAAAATCTGATGTAAGTTTTATTTCTGTTGCTAAAATAATTGCAAATCATTTAAAAGAATAATTTTTTTAATTTTTATATTTTTTTTTAAATTTTATTAAGAGGTAATTGTAATGCATGAATTATCAATGGCTCAAAGTATTATGGATTCTGTTTTAGATAATGCAGAAAAGAATAATGCAACTGCAGTTACTAGTGTTACTTTAGAAATTGGTACATTAGCTATGCTTAATCCAGAACAAGTTAAATTTTTACTTGATGTATTGAAAGAAGATACTATTGCAGCAAATGCAGAATTTATTATTGAAGAAATTCCTGTTAAAATTAAATGTAAAGATTGTGGTTATGAAGGTGGAGCTATTGTAGATGATGCTGATCATTATGCTCCTATGGTTAATTGTCCAAAATGTAATACTTATAGGGTAGATATTACAAATGGTAAAAATGTTATTGTAAAAAATATTAGTGTTGAAATACCTGATGATGATTAAATCATCTACTTTTTTTATTTTTATTTTTATTTTTTAGTTTGAGTTTATATTTTATTGTTTAATTTTTTTTTATTTAGATTTTTTTTATTTTTTAATTCTGTTTAATTGGATTTTATAATTTTTTATTAATTTTTTTAAGTTTTTATGATATTTTTATTACTTTTTCAAGTATTCAATAATAATTTTTAATATTTAAATAAAAATAGTTATATAAAAGAAATATTAAATTTATATAATAATGTAATATTCATATAATTATATTTATCAATGTAATATAATTTTATTAAATAATTATTGAGGAGATAAAATGCATAAAATAGCTGATGTTAAAGTTGCTGAAAATATAATGAAAGCTAATAAAAAATTAGCTGATGATAATCAAAAAATTTTTAATGATAATAATATCTTTTGTGTTGATTTTGTAGGAGCTATTGGTTCTGGAAAAACATCTCTTATTGAACAATTTGTTGATGCAGTAGATGAAAATGTTGGAGTACTTGCTGGAGATGTTATTAGTAAATTTGATGCTGAAAGAATTGAAAAACATAATGTTCCAGTAGAAGGTTTAAACACTGGTAAAGAATGTCATTTAGATGCTCATTTAGTAGAACATGGATTAAGTCATTTACCATTAGATGACTTAGATTATGTTATTATTGAAAATGTTGGAAACTTAATTTGTCCAGTTGATTTTGATTTAGGTTCACATATGAGAGTTGTTGTTGTAAGTGTAACTGAAGGTGATGATACTGTAGAGAAACATCCATTTATTTTCCAAACATCTGATTTAGTTATTATTAATAAAATAGATCTTGCTGATGCAGTAGGTGCAAATGTTGATAAAATGGTTTCTGATGCACATAGATTAAATCCTGATGTTCAAATTATTACTATGAGTTTAAAAGAAGGTAAAGGTTTAGATGAATTTATTGATGCAGTTGAAAAAGCAAAAGCTGCAAGTGAATAAATTCTTTTACTTTTTTTACTTTTTTTAGTTGTTTTTTTATTTTGTTTGTTTTTTTTCTAGTTTTTAATTTTTTAGTTGTTTTCTTTGTTTTGTAGTTTTTATTTTTTTTATTTTTTTTAGTTGTTTTCTTTGTTTTTTTCTAGTTTTTACTTTTTTAGTTGTTTTTTTTATTTTGTTTGTTTTTTTGAAATTTATTCTTTTTTATTTTTTTATTTAAATCTCTTTTACTTTTATTTTTGTTTATTTTAATTTTTTTTTAGATATTTAGTTTTTACTTCTATTTTTTGTATATTATTCAATTTCTATCAAAAATTTTATAT
>NZ_MRCT01000196.1 GCF_002208625.1 Methanobrevibacter sp. 87.7 | reverse complement strand
AATTAAAATTACAAAAGCAAATATAAATAAAAAAAATCAATAAAAAGAAAAAATATAAACTAAAAAACAAGAACATCTAAAAAACAATAACCACAGAAATTAACAAAAAAATAGAAGATACATGATTAAAAAAATTAAACAAAAAACTATAAAATACATTAAAAAATAAACATTAAAGGAATAAAGAAATTAAAACATGAAATTAACAAAAATATTCATATTACTAATAATTAATCAAACACTTTGATATAAAATAAAAGATTTAGATAAAATGATAAAAAAACAAACAAAAACATATAAAAAAGAAGATATTTATAAAATTCTTCATCCTGCAGTAAAAAAATGGTTTGATAAAAATTTTGAGGATTTTACACCAGCACAAAAACAAGCAATCCCTGAAATACATAAACAAAACAATGTCTTAATATCTTCACCAACAGGTTCTGGAAAAACATTAACTGCATTCTTATCAATTATATCAGAACTTACAAAATTAGCAGATAAAGGAAAACTTGAAGATAAAGTATATTGTATTTATATATCACCACTTAAAGCATTAGATAATGATATTGAAAGAAATTTAGATATTCCACTTACAGAAATTGAGAAAATAGCTGGAAAAGAATTAGGAATAAGAAAAGCAGTACGTACTGGAGATACTACCCAATATCAAAGACAAAAAATGCTTAAAAAACCACCACATATCTTAATCACCACTCCTGAAACTTTATCAATACTTCTTGTAACACCTAAATTTAGACTTAAATTAGCTAATGTAAAATATGTGATTATAGATGAAATACATTCTCTTGCAGAAAATAAAAGAGGAGTACATTTAAGTTTATCACTTGAAAGATTACAAGCACTTGTTGGAGGTTTTACAAGAATTGGTCTTTCTGCAACAGTATCTCCATTAAAGGATGTTGCAAGATTCCTTGTAGGTAATGAATATGGAGTAGAACGAAATTGCATTATAGTAGATGTTAATTATTTAAAAGAATTAGATTTAGAAGTAATGTGTCCAGTAAGTGATATAGTAGTTGCAGATAATGAAGACACACGTCTTGCAATGTATGATTTAGTAGATGATTTAATTCAAGAACATGAAACAACATTAATCTTTACAAACACACGTAGTGGTACAGAAAGTTTTGTATATAATCTAAAAAAAATGTATCCAAACCATTATAATAGTAATAATTTAATGGCACATCACTCTTCACTTTCAAAAGAAGTACGTCTTAGAACTGAAGAAAATTTAAAACAAGGAAATTTAAGAGCAGTTGTATCTTCAACATCACTTGAATTAGGAATTGATATTGGATATATTGATTTAGTTATATTAATTAACTCACCAAAATCTGTATCACGTGCTCTTCAAAGAATTGGAAGAAGTGGACATAAATTACATGAAAAATCAAAAGGCCGTATAATTGTAACAGATAGAGATGATCTTGTAGAATGTAGTGTAATTGTAAAAGATGCAAAAGAAGGTAAAATAGATAGAATCCAAATACCACAAAATAGTTTAGATGTTTTATCACAACATATCTATGGTATGGCTATAGAAAATCCATGGGACATAGATTATGCATTTGATGTAATTAAAAAAAGTTATTGTTTTAGAAATCTTGAAAGAGACGACTATGAAGAAGTATTAAGTTATCTTGCTGGAGAATATGTTGAACTTGAAGAAAGGTATGTTTATCCAAAAATCTGGATTGATTATGATAAAAATACCTTTGGAAAACGTGGAAAACTAGCTAGAATGTTATATTCAACAAATATTGGTACAATTCCTGACAGATCAGGAGTTTTAGTTAAATGTAATGGAGAAGTAGTAGGTAAAGTTGAAGAAGATTTCTATGAGAAACTTAAAAAAGGGGATACCTTTGTATTAGGTGGAACCACATACAGATTCAATTATGGAAGAGGAATGATAATTAATGTTTCCCCTGCAAGTGGACCTCCAACAATACCAAGATGGTTTTCAGAACAACTACCTTTATCCTATGATTTAGCATTAGATATTCAAAGATTTAGAGCAAATATGGAAACAAAATTCCAGTATAGTAAAACTAAAGAAGATGTTTTAGAATATATTAACGATTATCTTTATGTTGATAATTTTGCAGCAAATGCAATCTATGAATACTTTAATGAACAATATGTATATGCAATTATTCCATCTTATAAAAAATTATTAATTGAATATTATAAAGGATATGGAAATAGAAGATTTGTTGTTTTTCATTCATTATTTGGAAGAAGAGTAAATGATGCATTATCACGTGCAATCGCCTATGTAGTATCAAGAAACTACAATGTTAATGTTACAATATCCATATCAGATAATGGTTTTTACTTAAGTGCAGATGAAGGTAAAATTGGTGCTCTTGAATCATTTGAGAAATTAACAAGTGAAAACTTTAGGAATATTTTAATACAATCTATTAATAAGACAGAAATTTTATCACATAGATTTAGAGACTGTGCTGGAAGATCCCTTATGACCTTAAGACATTATAAAGGTCACACAAAAACAACAGGACGCCAACAAGTCAGAAGTAAAATATTACTTAAATATGTTCAAGAAATGGATCAAAA
The DNA here is from genome assembly GCF_002208625.1 of Methanobrevibacter sp. 87.7. Classification (GTDB taxonomy): domain Archaea; phylum Methanobacteriota; class Methanobacteria; order Methanobacteriales; family Methanobacteriaceae; genus Methanarmilla. The sequence continues at coordinate 314 of NZ_MRCT01000196.1, read as the reverse complement.
TTTCCCAATACTTAAAGAAGCAAGAAGAGAATCTATTGAAGAATATATGGATGTAGAAAATGCTCTTAAAGTAATTAAAGCTGTTGAAAATAAAGAAATGGAAATAAAAACCATAAATACTGTTATTCCAACACCATTTGCTTTTAATTTAGTTTCACAAGGATATCTTGATGTTTTAAATAATAATGATAAAGCACAATATGTTAAAAGAATGCATAAAGCAGTTCTTGAAAAAATAAAAACAAAATTAAAAGAAGAATATTATTATTAAAAAATATTTTTCTAAAATCTTTAAAAATAAATTTATTTAAGAT
>NZ_MRCT01000195.1 GCF_002208625.1 Methanobrevibacter sp. 87.7 | reverse complement strand
ATCTAATTACTTTTTCATTATTCTTTTTTTTATTTTTCTTTATTTTTTTTATATTACATTTTCAATTATTTTTAATACATTTTAAGCTTTTATTTTATTTTTTTTTTTTTTTTTACTTATTCAGTTTTTTCATTTTTTAGTTTTTTTTCTTTAATAATTTTTGTCATTTTTCATGTTTAATGAAATTTTTGCATTGTTTTTAAGAATTTTATATTATTTTTTATTAATTATTAGTTTTCAAATGCTCTTTCTAAACTTTATTTATATAGTATATCTAAAATATTTATTAATTTTAGTAAAAAATCAATTAATTTTGTGGGTTTGGTTTTTATGTGTGAAGTAAAAAATAAGAATAGTTCTTTACAATTACAAAATATTAAAGGTGTAGGTAATAAATTATCTTCAAAGATTTTAAAAGAAGTAGGTGGTGAAGAAAACCTTAAAGAAATTGTAGATAATTTAGAACTTGAAAAATTAATATCTATTGATGGAATTTCTCAAAGAAAAGCAATTGAAATAATGAATCAGTTACTTGGGAATCCTAAACAAGATTTTTTGAAAAATGAACGAGCATTTCAATTATATGATGAAATTATTGAAAAAATTTTATCTTATTCAAATACAGATTATTCTAAAAATAGAATTCTCCTACTTGCTCCATTAAAAGATAAAAATAAAATTGAAAAAAGAATAGATTTTGTTATGGATGCTAAAAAATTAGTTTCTGATTTACCTATAATAAAACTTAGAGGATTAATGAAAAATTTAGATGAACCTAAAGATTTTAAACTTCCTTATGATTCAAGTAAAATAATAATTGTTGAATCTGATGAAGATAATCAATATCTTACTGAATTAGGTTTAAATCAATATTATCCTATTGTAACTGCAATTAATTCTCCAAGTTTTGCTGAAGAAATACATAATTATGAATTAATATTTTATATTTATTCTGAAGGAACATTAGATTTTGGTGAATTAAATAATCTTATAATGATTAATAAAGAAGCATCTATTAATGAAATTATTCCTGATAAAATTATTGGTTATTTTAATGATAATAGATTCCTTTTTAACCAAGTTGCACAAATTAGAAAAATTTTAAATAAAGAAACTGTTCTTGAGGATATTGATCCTATACTTAATAGTATTAATTTAGCTGAAAAAGAAAACATTGATTTAGATGAAATATTATTAGAAGTTAAATCTTATGGTGATGATAGACTTAAAAATGAGATAAAAAAAGTTGATCTTGAAGGAGATGAAATTCTTGATTTATTAAATCATGATATGCCTTCAAAACTTGATAAAATATTTAACGATACTTTAAAAGAATTAAGTGAAATGATTTATAATAAAACTTCTATTCATTTTAATCCATTTCTTGAAAAGTATCCTTTAGAAATTGATGATAATGAGGTTCATCGTATTAAACAAGATTTAAATTCTAAAGTTGAAAATAATCTTTTTGATATGAAAATTAAAGTAGCAAGTTATCTTTCAAGTATTAAAGATAAAGCCTATAATGAAGTTATGGAAATTATTAAATTTGATTATATGTTTACTCTTGGAAGTTTTGCATATGAATATGATTTACATAGGCCTGTTATTGATAATGACTTTAAACTTAAAGGCGCTATTCATTTGAATCTTGCATTAAAAGATTCTAATAAAATACAAAGGATTGATTATGAACTTACAGAGGATAGTAATATAGCATTATTAACTGGTGCAAATAGTGGAGGTAAAACAACTTTATTGGAAACTATTTCTCAAGTTTCTATAATGACTCAAATAGGTCTTCCAGTTGCTTGTGATAGTGCTAAAGTACCTATTTTTGATGAGTTATATCATTTTTCTAAAAAAAGATCATTAGATGCAGGAGCATTTGAATCATTTTTAAGAGTTTTTATTCCAATTGTTACTACTAATTCTCAGAAACTTGTCTTACTTGATGAACTTGAAGGAATTACAGAACTTGATGCATCAGTAAAGATTATTTCAAGTTTTATAGAACTTATTAAAAAAACAGATTCTTTTGCTATAATTGTTACTCATATGGCTAAAGAATTAATAAATTATACTGATATACGTGTTGATGGTATTGAAGCAAAAGGACTTGATGAAAATTATGATTTAATTGTGGATAGAACTCCTAGAATGAATTATCTTGCTAGAAGTACTCCAGAGTTAATTTTAAAAAGAATTTATGAAAATTCTAATGGGGATTTAAAAGAAGTTTATGGAGAAATATTGAAGAAATTTGAATGATTTATATGATTTTTTTAGTTTAAATCATATTCTTATTTTATATATGGTTTTTTTATTTTTTTTTAGTTTAAATCATATTCTTTTATTTCATATATGTATTCATTTATTAATCTAAGATTTCCTTTTTCACATTGTGGACATTTATTAAAATTCCACACTGCATCTATTTCTCTTCCACATTTTGGACAATTTCTATGGTAAATACTTTTTAAATTTGTAGTGAATATTACTTTATCATGTTTTGATAATTTTTTAATTATTTCTTCTACTTTTCTTATACTTAAATTAGTTTTATTTGAAACAATATCATACTCATCTACAAAATCTTTGCAATGAATACAGTACCAAGTATGAACAAATCCTGAAATTTTAGAGCCAGTCATAGTTCTTGAAGATAATATTCCTAATGCTTCTTCAGTCATTTCACTTAAATCATCATTGATATAAAATACAACATCTTTGTTTTCAAATATAAAATTACAATTATCACACATAAACATTGAATATCTTGTCATTTTTTCTGTTTCACCTAATTCTTTCTTAATATTTTTATCAGACATGAACATTGAATATTTTGTCATAAATTTAGTATTTAATTAAAATTTTAAATAGTTTATTGTTTTTTTAATTAAATTTAATAAAAAATAGGGTAATAA
>NZ_MRCT01000194.1 GCF_002208625.1 Methanobrevibacter sp. 87.7 | reverse complement strand
ACATAATTTAATATAATCTTTTTTTAAAAAAAAATAGTAATATTAATATATATAAAATATAAATTATAACTTTTATAATAATTTAAAAATTATTTAGATAATTAATTAAAAAATTGTAAATATTATTATTAAACTCAATAGTAGGTGTTTACTTGAAATCAAATAATAAAAATCAAGAGATAAAAATCAAGAATTCTAAAACAAAATTTAATCCTACAATTGATGAAATTTCAGCAAAAAAATTAAAATTAAAACCTGTAGGTTATCCATTTAAATTCAGTTTAATGGAAAATATTCCATTAGAAATATCCAATGAAAAATTATTTGAAGACTATGCAAAAGAACAATGGTTAGGTATAGAACTTAAAAAAGAATCTTATTTATTTGATCAAAAAATGATTCCTGATTATGCATTTAAAATTTTAGAAGTAGAACCAAATAATTCAATATTAACAACTGAAACAAAAATTACAGTAGATACTGCATTAAACACAGTATCTGAAAAAATTGAACCTAAAAATTTCAATATTAAATTTAAAGATATTGTTGGTCAAGAAAATGCAAAAAATAAAGTAAGAATTATTGAAAGATATGTAAAATCACCTGAAAAATTTGGACAATGGGCTCCACAAAATATTCTATTTTATGGACTTCCAGGTACAGGTAAAACAATGCTTGTTAAAGCATTAGCAAATAATCTTAATGTTCCATTATATTTAGTCAAAGCAACTAGTTTAATTGGAGATCATGTTGGTGATGGTGCACGTCAAATACATGAATTATATGAAAATGCTAATAAAAATGCGCCTTCAATAATATTTATTGATGAAATTGATGCAATTGCATTACATAGACAATTCCAATCATTAAGAGGAGATGTTTCTGAAATTGTTAATTCCCTATTAACTGAACTTGATGGTATAAATCCAAATACTGGAGTAGTAACTATTGGTGCAACAAATAATATTAATTTCTTAGATCTTGCAGTAAGAAGTAGATTTGAAGAAGAAATTGAGTTTAAATTACCAACAGATAAAGAAAGAAAAGAAATTTTAGAAAATAATATTAAAACCCTCCCACTTAATGTTAATATTAATATTGATAAAATAGTTAAATTAACAAAAGGAATGTCTGGAAGAGACTTAAAACAAAAAATTCTTAAAACTTCATTACACCATGCATTATGTGAAGAAAAAGATGAAATTGATATGGATGATATACATTATGCATTAGAACAATCTAAGAAAAAAGTAAAAAATGAAGTAAAAAACATGTATGAATAATTAAATTCATACTTTTATATTTTTATTTTAATAAATTTAGCAATAAATTAATTTAAATAAATAAAAAATTTTAGTAAAAAACTCTTTTTAAGAATTTATAAAATAAAAAAATAAAAAAACTAATTTTTATTATTCTCATTTAAGAAGAATATTTCTGCAGCTCTTATTAAATCTTCATCATTATTACAAGCAGCTTTTTTAATATTTTTAGAAATATCAAAGAAAATTTTATTAACAATTGAATTTGTTAAATTATCAATAATTTTTATACTTCCATCTACATCAGCCAACTTCACTATTGCTTTTTCAGCTTCACGTTGGCGTATATCTTCCATAGATGATCTTAAACTAGCAAGTATATTATCAATTTCCATAATTTTAAATGAATTTTTAAGTAAATCAAATTCATAATTAATAATATTTTCTGCTTCTTTAACTTCTTTTTTTCTTTCATTAGTAGTTTTTTCTGCAATTCCTCTTAAATCATCTATATTAAATAGATTAACACCAATATCTTTTACATCTTCAGAAACATCCCTAGGATTAGCAATATCAATTATAACAATTTTATGATTTGTATAATCTTTATTAGTATCTTCTTTAACTTTAAGTGTAGCTTTTTCAATACGTTCTTTTGTTATGATTGTATGTGGAGAACCAGTAGCACTTATAATAACATCAGAAATTGGAAGATATTTATATAAATCATCAAAGAATATTGCTTGACCATTTAATTCTCCTGCTAATTTAGTTGCTTTATAATAAGTCCTATTAGCTACAAATATAGCTTTTAAATTTTTTTCAGCTAATGCTTTAGCTACAAGCGCACCCATTTTACCTGCACCAATTACTAAAACACATTTATCTTGTAAATCACCTAAATATTCTTCTGCCAAATCTACAGCAGCAGAACCCATAGAAATATGTCCTTTATTAATATTAGTTTTACTTCTAACTTCTTGACCTACATGAATTGCTTTAGTAAATAAAGTATTAAGAACTTTACCTAAATGTCCTTCTTTTTCAGCTTTTTTCTTTGAATCTTTAATTTGACCAAGAATTTGATCTTCACCAACAATCATAGATTCTAAAGAGGAACTCATTCTAAATAAATGAAATACAGATTCTTCACCATATTCTATAACAATATTTTCATTATTAAAATCATTCAAAATACTTTCTATTCCAAAAGAATCAGAATGTATGTAAAATTCATGTCTATTACATGTAGATATTTCTACATATTCACTTATCTGAAATTTTTCTTTAATATCATTAAATAATTTCTTTAAATTACCATAAACTATTTCCATAGTTTTTATATCAACCATTTTATAATCAACACGAATATTAAATATCAATATAATTTCCCCAAGTTTTAATATATTTAAAGTTTTTAAACCTTAAAATAACCTATATTTTAATTTAATTAAAAATTAATTTATAGTTAAAAGTATATTAAATTATATTTTTAAACTAATATAAACTTTAAATAAAAATTCTATAAAAAGTAATACAAAAGTTAAGAAAAGAAAAAAATAATATTACTAAATTAAAATATCAAAAAAATAAAAATAAAAAAAACTAATTTTATTATAAAACAAATTTAAAAAAAAATATACTTTTTATAAAAATATTCTAAAAATAT
>NZ_MRCT01000193.1 GCF_002208625.1 Methanobrevibacter sp. 87.7 | reverse complement strand
TTAGCTGAATATATTAGTTAATTTTGTTTAAAATAAGTATTTTTTTGTTTTAAAGAAATATTTGTTTTAATTTTGTTTAAAATAAGTATTTTTTTGTTTTAAAGAAATATTTGTTTTTTTAATATTTTTTGTAAAATAAGTAGTTTAAAATTTTTAATTTTTTTTTTAAAAAAGAGTTTTAATTGACTGTTAAGTCAATTAAGGTTTATACATACTCATATTTGTAATTTGAGTCATGTTTGAATATTCTTTTTGACCAATAGCAATAATTTTATCAAGTGTTAATTGGCCTGTTGCAAATAACATTACAATAAATATTACATAAAATGCTATTATTGCAAGTTGTATTACTCCATGTTTTTTTAGAGAAACATCTTTACGTGTTATTAAATATATTGCAGGTATAAGTCCAAGAATACTTCCAAATATTGATAATATATATCCAACTATAATTACAATATTCATTCCAGTTGATCTTGGAGAATTTTGATTATAGTCTATATGTACATCAACTCTTGGATTTTCCCAATTATTTCTTATATTTTGATTTGGACTATTTTGTTCTTGTTCTTGTTTTGGGAATTCTGTTCCACAGTATATACAGAAACCATATCCTGTAGTATCAGGTTTTCCACATTTTGGACATTGTCTAATTACCATATTTTCCCCTAAAATTTTAGTTTATCCCATATTTCATAATTGTTAATTATAATGTAAAATTTTATATTTTTTATAATAAGTAGTTTATTATAATTTTATTATTTTTTATAAAAATATTCTACTTTTTCTAAAAATTTTTTATTTTTTTATTTTCTTCTTATATTTAAAATTTTTATTTTTTAGTTATTTCTTTTAATATTCTTTTAATATGTATTTTTGAACTATCAATTATTGGAATATTTATATCATCATCATTTATAAGTAAGTTTAATTCATTACATGCAAGTAATAGACAATCAATATCTTCATTTTCAGTTATTTTATTAATGATATTGATATAATCTTCTTTTTTATAAGGTAATACTATACCATTTTCTAGATTAGGATATATAATTTCATGGATTTTTTGTATATCATTTGAATTAGGAATAATACATCTTATTCCATTTTCTTCTAATTTTTTTATATAAAAATCATGTGTCATTATAAATGATGTTCCAGTAATTAATACTTTTTTATAATCTTTTTTTATAATTTCATTAATAATACAATTTATAATGCTTATTATTGGAATATTTGAATCTTGCTTTAATTCATCTATTACAACATGTGCTGTATTTGATGCTATTGCAATTATATCTGCACCTGCATTTTCTAAATTATTTATTTCTTTTAGTAATATTTTTTCTACTTGATTATAATCTTCAAAATCTAATTGTCTTATAAATTCTTCCATATTTAAACTACTTATTAGGATATGGGGGTAATATTCATCTTCTCTAGTGTTTTTAAATGTATATACTATATTTTCATAGTATTTCACTGTAGATGCAGGACCTATTCCTCCTATCAATCCTAATGTTTTCATTTTATCCTCTTTATTTTTATTCAAATTATAAATTAAAGTTAAATATTATACCTTTTAATCTTTTATTATTTCAATTTAAGGTATTTTCTTTAAATTTTTGTTTTTTTATTTTATCTTTTAAATTGGTATTTTCTTTAACTTTTTGATTTATTTTATTATTAAATTAATAATGTATTTAATTTATTGATTTTTTATTTTATTATCTTCTTCTTTTTCTTCTAATACCTATAATTAATAAGATAATGCCTATTATTACAAGTATTGGTATTGCAGTGTATACAAGATTCATATCATTAAATGATTTAAAATCACTTGATTTTGGTAAATTCATTGTACCTGCATTTTGATCATCATCTGTAAGTAATGCAAAATTATATAATAAATCATTATAACCTATTTTGGCACCTTCATATTCTATATAATCTGGCGCTTTCCCTGTTTTGTCCATATAATCTACAACTTTTTGGGCCATTGATTCATAATCATATATACTATATGAACTTTTTGTTCCTATTGAATAATTTTGAGGATTATCTGGTGCTTCATAATTTTTAGGACTATTTAATCCATCTCCAGAAAGATATGATGAAAGAAGGTATAATGCTTGAGGTGTAGTATATGATTCATAGTTATTTTCTAATTTTCCAAAATTTTTACTTGCTTCAATAGATTTTGAAATATCACCAATTGTACTTACTTTAAGATTATTTCTAATAATTAAATCAGATCTTAATTGGTCATCACTTGAATTAGCATTTTGAATATTATATATAATTTGATCTGCAATGTATTTATTTACAGTACTATTACTATGATACATATCATTATTTTCATCAGTATCTTCAGGATATTTTTGAACTGGTTGTATTATATTTATTCCAGAATATCTTAAAAATTCTCCTGGTTGTTTAATTGATTCAAAACTTTCATCTGACCAGTTATCATCCCATGCTCTTCTAAGTTTACTTGTATTATCTAAATTTAGGGAACCTAAATTTACATGCATTACTTGTTTGTTTACTTTAGTTGAATATTTAGCCATTTCATAAAAATTAGCAGCATCTGAAAATGCAAAAAATACACTAACATCTGTATCTGAAGTCATTGCTCTTGTTCCTTCTCCAGGTGCAGGTGAGTCTGGGTCTACTACAGCAGTTATTTCTCCATTACTATCCTCTTCAATATAATGTTTAATTTCATTTAGCATTTTAACTTCTTCACCTTTTTGGCTAAAAACACTATCTGAGGTTAAAAATACTGTTGTTGCACTTATTGCACTTATTGTAGGTGTAAGTATCATTAGAATAATTATTAAAATAACAATTATTTTTCTTATATTCATTTTTTTACCTCTATTTTTTATGAAATATTTTTGTTTAAATATTATTTTTTTGGTATTGTTTT
>NZ_MRCT01000192.1 GCF_002208625.1 Methanobrevibacter sp. 87.7 | reverse complement strand
GCTAAAATTTATTTTAATCATATATACATTAAATAAAAAATATAAAAGATATAAAAACTTAAAAATAACTGAAATTTAGATAGATAAAAAAAGATAAAAAATAGCTAAAATTTAGTAATTATTTTAAAATAAAATATTATAGTAAATTTAACTAAATATTCTAAAATAAAATATCATATTAAATTTTAGAAAATAAATTAAACTGAAATATCCTTTGTAGTATATACTCCATATATTAAAATTATAATAGATAATATATAGAAAATCCACACAACTAAATCTGTAGGACCTGTTTCTAACCATATAATTGTTTGTGCAAGAATTATAGCATAAAATGCAGTGAAAATATTATGTTTAAATTTCTGCATAGTATGAAGTGATTTAAGAATAAAACCTATTAAGAACATCTGTATAAACATTCCAATAAATCCAAAGTCAAGAAGTGAAGGACCAAAGATTGTTGAAGTAGTTGAATGAGGATTAGATATTACATAAGAACCAACTAAAACACGAGGATCAATTGATGAAAAAAATCCTGTTAAAGTAGAATATAATAATAATCCATGACTAATTCCTTGTTTATATGTAATTTTATCAAGAATATTAATTGTATATGCAGATCTATATGAGATTAATTCTAATGGATTTATTTTCCAATGTTGCCATTCAATAGATTTTATAGCTATAAATCCAATTGCAATAAGAAGTATAAATATTAAAGCTAAAAATAATATTCTATACTTTGTTTTAATTTCACGTGTGTAATATAAAGTTATAAAACTAGATAAACATATAGCAATTGGTGTTGTTCTATATCCAGTTAATGAAAATAATACTATACCAATGATAAGTAGAATATAATGTGAATTTCTATTATACTTAGCAAGTAAAATATTAATACATGGTAAGAATATTAAAAATGATAAAAACCAGATTTTACTTGCTGCTTTTTTCTTAAGATATCCACTAAATAATGGAATACCACCTAAGAAATAAAAATTAATTAACTGTAAGATTAAACTAAAAATAATTAAACCTATTAATAATAATTCTAAATTTGAATAATTATTAAAAAAAGGTAATTTTTCTAGATATATTCTAAAATAGCTATCAGGATTATTATTTTTAATAGATATTTTTGATAATTTTTTAATTAAATCAGATTTTTTAAATATATAATTTGAAAATTCACATCCAAATACTAAAAAAACAATACCTAAAAAAATGTATAAAAATACTTGATAACTTGGAAAATGTATTAAATTAGGTCTTGTAAAATGAATAGGAAGTGAAATTAATACAAATAAAATAATTAGTAAAATCAATACATATGGATTTAAATAATCTCTTTTTTTAAGAATCTTCATCTTAATTACCTGAAAATTTATCTAAAATTATTAACTAATTTTCACTAATATATCTTGTAAAGTTAAATGCAAAATTTGGATTAGAGCAAGCATGAACATGAATATAACTTGCCATTACATTTTTATCTAAAATACCATCTTTACTACCTGTAATACCATTTCCTCTTTTAACATCAAGAGCAAATTTAGCATTATTATCAGTGGCAATTGAAGTATAATGGAATTCATGACCTCTAAAAACATCCCCTTTATCAGATATAATATTATCTTCATTTGCCTCAGTAATAGTATAAGATAATCCTTGAACATGTTTATTCATTTGTGAATCATATGGAATAACATTACACATACTTCTACCATCAATTGATTTTGATAAATATATTAATCCTCCACATTCACCATAAATAGGTCTTTTATCATTATAGAAGTCATAGATAGATTTTCTCATTGAAGAATTTTCCTCTAAATCTTTAGTAAAAAGTTCAGGATATCCTCCACCAATATATAAACCATCAACATCAGGAATTTCCTCATCTTTATATGGACTAAAATCAATAATTTTAGCGCCATTATCTTTTAATGCATCAAAACATTCTTGATAATAAAATGAAAAAACTTCATCACGAGCAACTCCAATTTTAACATTTTTCTTATTTCCAACCTTCCATAATTCATTTGAATTAGGTTTTTTAAATTCATCACTATCTGGAATAGAATTAATATTCTCTTTAATAGATTTATTAGAATCTGATGAATATTCTTTCATGATTTCAAGTAAAGCATCAAGATCAACATATTCTTCAACAACTTCAATCCATTTATTAATATTAGATGCAATTGTTTCTTTTTCTAATGCTGGAACTAAACCTAAATGACGTTGAAGAACTTCAATATCTTCATTTCTAGGAATTCCTCCAATAACTTTTGTATTAGTTAAAGATTCAATAGCTTTTTTAGTTTTTAAATAATGTTTTTTACCTTTAACTTTGTTTAAAATAACTCCTTGTATATTAACATCAGGATCAAGATTTTCAAAACCAAGTACTACTGCAGCAGCACTTTTAACAAGACTTCTTGAATCAATGATTAAAACAACAGGAGAATTTAAAGATTTTGCAATAGATGCAGTGTTACCAACATCCCCAGTAGGAGATATTCCTTCATATAATCCACGTACTCCTTCAATAATACCAATTTTAGAATTTGAAATATCTAAACCTCTTTTAAAACAATGATTAATTTGATAATCATTCATAAAAAATGAATCTAAATTTCTAGAAATATTTCCAGTTGCTAAACTATGATAAGAAGGATCTATAAAATCAGGGCCAACTTTAAAAGCTTGCACGTTTCTTTCTTTAGAAAGAGCCCCCATAATTCCTGTTGCAATTGTTGTTTTTCCAACTGCACTACTTGTTCCAGCTAATACAATATTCATATATAAATTTAATATTGATAATAATATTAAAAGTTTTTTAAAAAATGATAAAAAATATAGTATAAATATATAAATTATATATTAGATAATTTAATGAAATAAATTATAATTTATATTAAAATTAAATAAAATAAGAAAATAATCTAATATTAATATTATAATCTATACAAAAAT
>NZ_MRCT01000191.1 GCF_002208625.1 Methanobrevibacter sp. 87.7 | reverse complement strand
AATAATTATTATAGATTTTTAGAAAATATTAAATTTTTATAAATTTATATTATTAATGTATAATTTTAAAAATTTTTAGTTTATTTGTTTTAAAATAATCTATTTATTAAGATTTATAATAAGTGTATTTAGTTTATTTTTTCTTTAAAGTAAACTATTAAAGTATTTTATATGCTTTTTATTAGATATTAAGCTTTATTAATTTTATAATAAGTTTTAATATAGTTTAATTATGTTGGTGATTTAATGATTGATTTAACTACTCCAATTCATTCAGAAGATGTTAAAGATTTAAAAGTTGGGGATGTAATTTCTGTTTCAGGTACAATTTTTACAGCTCGTGATCAAGCTCATAGACGTATTGTTGAAGATGGAGAACCATTTAGTTTAGATGGTAATGTAATATTTCATGCAGGACCAATTATAAGAAAAAATGGTGAAAATGATTATGAAGTAGTAGCAATTGGACCAACTACTTCTATGAGAATGAATCCATATGAAGCAGATGTTATTGATAAAGGAGTAAGACTTGTAATAGGAAAAGGTGGAATGGATGATAGTGTTCGTGAAGCTTTAGTAAAAAATAATGCAGTTTATGCAGTTGCTACTGGAGGTTGTGCTGCATTATATGTTAGTGCTGTTAAAAAAGTAGATAGTGTTACTTGGTTAGATTTAGGAGTTCCTGAAGCTATGTGGGAATTAGAAGTAGATTCTTTTGGACCTTTAATAATTGCAATGGATTCTGAAGGTAATTCCTTATATGATTAAATAATATAATTTTCTAAAATATTTTTATATTATTATATTTTCCTAATTTGGATTATAATTTAAATATTTAAATATTTTTAAAATTTGATTTTAATTTTAATCTTATTTTTTTTATAATATACAACAACATTTATATATTGTAAAAAAATAAAACTAATTAAGATTTAAGTTTAAATTATATTTATTTAAAAATTATTTGTAATTTAAAAATGGTGATAATATGGCTGATTTAAAAGAAAATGCTGAAAAAAAATATAAATCTAGAATGAGGAAATTTAAAAAAGTTGTAAAAAGTGATGAAGAAAAAGATAAATTTTTCTCTCAATTAGGTGCTTCTTTTGAAGTATTTTTACCTACTAAAAATCCTGAAGAAATGAGTGATAGTATTTTGTTCTACTGTGATCCTGATGGTAAAGTTGTTCAAGGAGAATACTCATATAATGAAGGAGAAGATTTTGAATCTGTAGATATTAAAGAAAAAGATTTAAAAGTTTTAATTGAAGCTTTTAAAGATTTTAAATTAGAATTTTTAGAAGAAGAATAAATTCTTCTACTACTAACTATTTTATTTAAAATTAGCTATTTTATTAAATTATCATAGTTTTTTTAAACATTACTTACAATTTTTTAATTATTAATTTTTATTTAACTTTAATTTATTATTTTTATTTTAACTTATTTTAGTTGCTTATTTTTTATGTTTATTTTTTTTATTTTATTTGTTGTATTCTCTCTCATTTATCCTTTTCAAGATATAACGGTGGACAAATAGAAGGACAGGAAAAAGTTTTTTTAAAAAAATATAAAAAATCTAAAAACAGTTATTAATTATGTATTATAGAGTATAATTATTGAAATTTTTAATTTTACTATTATATCTTAAATTAAAATCTATTTAATAAATATATTAATATGTGATATCATGATTGTAGAAAATTCCATTGATGAACTTAAAAAAAGAGAATCTGCTTATAAAATTATTAAAGATATTATTGAATCAGATGAGAATATTCCATTATATGATTTAACTGGACTTTCTGGAGGTTTTTTAGCTTCAGAAGATGAATTATCTCTTCTTCAAACATATATTGGTCCAGCTATTTTTGAAGATAAAATTCAGGAAGTTGGTAAAGAACATATGGGTGGAGAAAAAATTGTACCATTAAACAGAACTAGTTCTGGAATTCTTGCTACTATTTTAGCACTTGTTAAAAAAGGAGATAATGTAGTACACTTTTTAAAAGCTCATCCTGCACACCCTTCTATTACAAGAGCATGTGATTTAGTTGGAGCTAATTATGAAGAATTTATTGATATTGATAAATTTCATATTCCTGAAAATACTTCTCTTGTGATTATAACTGGTTCTACTATGGATCATCAAGTTTTAGATGAAGAAACATTTAAAAAAGTTATAGAAATGGCTCATGAAAAAGATATTCCAGTATTTGTTGATGATGCTAGTGGTGCAAGATTACGTACGGCTATTTTTAATCAAAAACCTGCATGTGAATTAGGTGCTGATCTTGCAATTACAAGTACTGATAAATTAATGAAAGGTCCTCGTGGAGGATTACTTGCTGGTCGTGAAGATCTTGCAAATCTAGTTAAAACAAAATCTAATGAATTTGGTCTTGAAGCTCAAGCTCCAATAATACTTGCTATGATTAATGCACTTAAAGATTATAATCCTGATAATCTTAGGGCAGCTATTTCAAAAAAAGATGAATTATTTGATTTATTAAATGATTCATTTGATATTTTTGAAACTACTCCAACTGGTGTAAAAGTATCTAAAGAATCACTTTATAATGGAGTTAAATCTAAAGTGGATACTGAATTATCTGGTACTGATTTATGTTTCTTATGGAGTATGATTTTACTTAGAGATGAAAAAATTATTACTATACCTGCAGTTTCAATGTCTGGTGCATCTACAACAATTCGTTTTGATTTATCTGCAAATGATGCAAATAATCTTGAAATTAAAGAAATTTTTAATAAAATTAGTGATTCCTTTGATTTACTAATTAAAGTATGTGTTGATACTGATAAAAGTAGAAAGATTATTTATAATGAATAATTTTTAATATTATACTTTTAAAAATCAATTTTTTATAAAAAATTAAATATTTTTTAATTTTTATTTTTCTTTAGTTTTTCTTTAATTTTATTTTTTTATTAAAAAAAGTTTTTTTATTTATTATTTTATT
>NZ_MRCT01000190.1 GCF_002208625.1 Methanobrevibacter sp. 87.7 | reverse complement strand
ACATAATATTAATAATTAATTTATTTATAACAATTTTTACAGGAGTACAATATTTATGGTTAAAAAATTATTTATTAATGAATTAACAGATATCATTGATGGAAAAATTGTAGGG
Organism: Methanobrevibacter sp. 87.7; assembly: GCF_002208625.1. Classification (GTDB taxonomy): domain Archaea; phylum Methanobacteriota; class Methanobacteria; order Methanobacteriales; family Methanobacteriaceae; genus Methanarmilla. The sequence goes on along the minus strand of NZ_MRCT01000190.1, from coordinate 2,909 downwards.
GCTAATGATTATTTTAAAGGAGTAGATTTTTCAGGTAAATTTGACTTTTTAGCTCATGCTAGAAAAGGAGATATTGTTATTCGTCATAAAGTTAATGGAAAAGGTATAGAAATAGCTGCAAACAATGAGGCAGCATCTTTTATTACTCAAAATCCTGATGATGATGCATTAGAAACAGCAAAAAAACTTAATTTCCCTTTAATTGTTGTAGATAAAATAGAACTTGCAAATGCATTTGCTATTAAATGGGTTTTTGATAATTTTGATAAAGACTCTAAAAGAGTAGCAATCACTGGTACTAATGGAAAATCAACTACATCTGACATGGTTTATCATATTCTTAAATCTTCTGGAGCTCATGTATTAACTAATACTGATGCAAGATCAGAATTTAATACTTTAATTGATCCTATGGTTCCTAAGATGATTTATGAAGAAGTTGAAAAAAATGGTCCTTTAGATTATGCAGTTATTGAAGTTTCAGAGGTTCAAGGCTGGTTAAATGATATTATGGAAAATCATGCATATTTAATGACAGATGCAATTAATCCTGATGTAGGTATTATTACAAATGTTACTATGGATCATATTGGTCTTGTAAATTCTATTGAAGATGTTTTAAGAGAAACTTCTGGTTTAGCTCGTGCATTGAAAAAAGGTACTCTTATTTTAAATAAAGATGATCCATTAGTTAGTAAAATAGAAGCTAATGATGGTGTAAATAAACTTTTCTTCTCAATGGATAAAGATAATGCAGAACATAATGTTGTATTTGATACAGAACGTGAACTTGTTCTTGTTGATAATAAGGAAATTTTAACTATTGATGAGTTACCATTTAATACAAGTCATTTTATTCAAGATACTCTTGCTGCAATTGCTGCAACTTTATCTTTAAATATACCTCTTAATGAAGTTATTAATGGTGTAAAAACATACAAATCATTAAAACGAAGATTTGTTAAATTATATGATAATCCTTTAATCTATGATGATTTTGCTCATAACCCTGATGGAATAAAATCCACTGTTTATTCTGGTTATAAATTACTTTCTGATAATGGTAAATTATGGATTGTTGATGCAATTAGAGGTTCACGTGGTGAAACTTTAAATAGATTAAATGCAGATGCATTAGCACAAGTTATTAAAAAAATTCATTCTGAAGATTCAAGAAAAATCAATCTTATATTATCATCAAGTATTGATGTTGTAGATCATTTAAATGTTGTAACTGATTCAGAAAGAACTGTTTTCTTTGATATGCTTGATAAAGATGATATTGATTATGTTCATTATGATAATCTTGTAGATGCTTTAAAATATGTTGTTAAATCTGCTAAAAGTGATGATTTAATATTACTTTTAGGTGCTCAAGGTATGGATCCTGCTGAAGATTTACTTAAAAATATTATTAAAAATTGATTAAAACATTTTTATAATATTTTTTATTCTTTTATTTTTGTCTGTTTTTTAGTTTTTTTGGTTTTACTATTTTTTTTATTCTTTTATTTTTGTCTGTTTTTTGGTTTTTTTTTGGGTTTTACTATTTTTTTTTATTCTTTTATTTTTGTCTGTTTTTTGGTTTTTACTGTTTATTGATTTTTTTATTCACTTTTATTTTGTATTTTGTTTTATTTTTTTACTTAAATTTTAGTTTTTAATTAAATAATTTAATTTATAGTTAAATTTAATTTATATTAAATTAATACCTAATTATATAATTATTTTATGGATTTAAAGAAGTGTTTAATTTATGAAAGCTGCACAAATAAAAAAATATAAAAAAGATATATCTCTTGATATTGTTTCTGTTGATAAGCCTGTAATTAATGATAATCAAGTTTTAGTAAAAACTTTAACTGCAGGTGTAAATCCAGTTGATAATATGATTATTAGAGGAGAAGTTAAATTAGTTGTTCCTTATAAAATGCCTTTAACTCTTGGTAATGAACTTGTTGGTGAAATAGTTGAATTAGGTTCTAATGTTAAAAACTTTAATATTGGTGATAGAATCTTTTCAAGATTACCTTTAAATAGTATTGGAGCATTTGCAGAATATGTTGCAATTGATGTAGATGCAATAGCTAAAGTTCCAGAATATTTAAGTGATGAGGAAGCTGCAGGAGTTCCATTAACAGCATTAACTGCAATGCAAGCATTTGAATTATTAAATGTTAAAGAAGGTAAAACTATTTTTATATCTGGTGGGTCAGGTAGTTTTGGTGCAATGGCAATTCCACTTGCTAAATCTTTAGGTTTAAAAGTTATTACAAGTGGTTCTGGAGCTAATAAAGAAAGAGTTCTTTTACTTGGTGCTGATAAATATATTGATTATAAAAAAGAAAATTATTTAGATATTGTATCAGATGTTGATTATGTTATTGATACATTAGGCGGTAAATCACTTGAAGATCAATTTAGTATTCTTAAAAAAGGAGGTTCTTTAGTTTCTTTAAAAGGTTTACCTAATAAAGATTTTGCTAAAAGAAATAATATGTCTTTTTTTAAAAGATTACTATTTGGATTTGCAGGTAGAAAATATGATAAAATAGCTAGTCGAAATAATCAGAAATATTATTTTATTTTTGTTCATTCAGATGGAAAGCAATTAGATGAAGTTGCTAGTATCTTTAATGAAAAACATATTAAACCATCTATTGATGAAGTATTCTCATTTGAAGATATTAATAAAGCTTTAAATAAAGTAGATAATGGTTCATCAAAAGGAAAAACTATTATTAAATTTTAAGATTTAATATTTAGTTTTTTTACTATTTTTCATTAGTATTACTATTTTCATTTTAAAATTTTAAAGGAAATTTATTAAATTTTTATACAATCTTTAAAATATCCTTATTTTTTTATACTTTCCTATAAAATTTCTATTTTTAAAATATAGTTAATAT
>NZ_MRCT01000189.1 GCF_002208625.1 Methanobrevibacter sp. 87.7 | reverse complement strand
ATTTACTATTAACTTTAAGTAATTAAATAGTATTTTTTTAATTAAAATTTTATTATGAGTTTCAGTTTAAGTTTTTAGTTTAATTCTTACTAATTTAATTAATATTCGTAATTGATTATTATTTTTAAGGTGTAAATATGCGTGGAGATTTATATGATAATATTGTAACGGTTTCTATAACTGAATCTTCTAAAAAACCAATTGCTTTAAATGAGAAAAGTCATTTTGGAAAAATTACTAAAGCAGCTTTAGAACTTTCAATTATAGAAGCAGCTTATTTAATGGAAAATAATCGTTTAAATATTTATGAAAATGATGTTAAATGTGATTTTGCTTATATAATCTCTTTAATTAAAGAAAAAGATATTTATGGTAAATTTTTAGTTTATAGAGACCTTAAAAATAGAGGATATATAATTAAAACAGGATTTAAATATGGTTCTGAATTTAGATTATATGAAAGAGGTTTAGCTCCTGATAAAGGACATTCTAATTATCTTGTAAAAGTTATTTATGAGAAATATGATATTAATGCATTAAATTTTTCAAGTTATGTTAGAGTAGCTCATGGTGTAAATAAAAATCTTTTACTTGCAGTAGTTGATGATGATCAAGATATTACATATTATAATGTACAATGGACAAGACCTTAATTTTAGCTTTTTTTAAAATTAATCTATTAACTAAATTTTTCAAGTATTTTTTTAAAGTTAAATTTTATTAAGTTTATTTACTAGTTTAGTTATGTTTAGTAAGTATATTGTGTTTAGAATTTTTATTTACTAATTAATTTTATTTAGTGGGATATTGTTTAGAGTTTTTATTTACTAGTTTAATGTCTTAGTGACTATATTATTATATTAATTTAAGTAAGCATATTTTATAAAGAATTTATACTATTATTTTAGGTGATTTATTTGTTAGACCCATGGACAGCAGATTCATTTGATTATGATAAAATTATAAAACAATTTGGGATTCAAAATTTTGAGGATGAACTTAAAAAAATTAAAGATCCTCATAGATTAATGAGAAGAGGAATTATATTTGGTCATAGGGACTTTGGTGAAATAGTTAAATTATTAAATTCAAATAAACCATTTGCAGTTGTTAGTGGTATGATGCCTTCTGGTCCAATGCATATAGGTCATAAAATGGTTATTGATCAATTAATATGGTATCATAATCATGGTGCTAAATTATCAATTCCTATTGCAGATTTAGAAGCATATGCTGCACGTGGTATTAGCTTTGAAAAAGGTAAACAGTTAGCTATTGATGAGTATTTAACAAATTATATTGCGTTAGGTCTTGATCTTACAGTTGATGATATTAATGTTTATCTTCAATCAAAAAATGAAATATTACATAATTTATCATTTAGAGCATCTCTTAAAGCAAATTTCAATGAAATGAAAGCTATTTATGGTTTTTCTCCTTCTACAAATTTAGCTCATGTTAATTCTCCACTTGTTCAAGTAGCGGATATTTTAATGCCACAAGTTGAAGAAAATGGCGGTCCAATTAACACTGTTGTACCAGTAGGTATAGATCAAGATCCTCACCTTAGATTAACAAGAGATATTACAAATAAACTTAAAGATGAATTAGGTTTTATTACACCATCAAGTACTTATCATAGATTTTTAACTGGATTAACTGGTGATAAAATGTCATCAAGTAAACCAAAAACAGCTATTTATTTAAATGATTCAACTAAAGATGCTGTTAATAAATTAAAATCTGCAAAAACTGGTGGAAGGGAATCTTTATCTGAACAGAAAGAAAAAGGAGGACAACCTGACCAATGTGTTATTTTTGAAATGCTTTTATACCATTTAATTGATGATGATAAGGAACTTAAAAAAATTAGAGATGAATGTTTAAACGGTAACCTTTTATGTGGTGTATGTAAAAATAAAACATGTGAGCTTTTAGAAGAATTTTTAGATAATCATCATTCTAAACAAGTTGAAGCTCATGAGATTGCAGAAGCAATAATTGATTAAATATTTAAATAAATGAAATGTTGTGATATTTTTGAATAATTCATTTGGAAAGTTTTGTACACTTATTTGGATTAATATTAAAGAAGCATTTACTGAAAATAAAAAATTATTACTAATTTCTGTACTTTTATTTTTAGTATCTGCAATTTTAGCTTGTGTTTTTGTTTCAAGTATAGATTCTGGAATGGGTATGGTTATTCATGGATTAAAAAAACAGCTTGCTACAGGTCAAATTAAATTAACCTATGATTCAATATTTTTAAGTAATTTTAAAGTTACTTTAATGATGTATTTTGTAGGTATATTATTTGGTATTATAACTGCAGTATTGATGATTCTTAATGGTATGATTATAGGATATGTTTTAGGTAAAGGTCCTTTTTTAGTTGTATTATTATATATTTTACCTCATGGAATATTAGAATTCCCTGCATTAATATTTTCATGTACAGCTGGATTTACATTATTTAAATTTATAAATAGATTTATTAAGAATATACGTAATCCTGATAATGATTATATAAATCATCATTATATTAATACTCCAGGATTTAGTTATAATAAAGATGATAAATTATCTTTTAAAACAAGAGTATCTATATCTTATCATCAAAATAATAGAATCTTAGTTCAATCTTTGACTATATTAATAGTAGCTATTATATTATTGTTAATTGCAGCATATATTGAGGTTTACATAACTCCTGGTTTGGCTAAACATCTTGTTGCAACATACCATTTACAATAATTTAATTTATATTATATATTTTTAAATTTTTTTTATTTTTTTAAGTTGATTTTTTTTAGTTTTTCTTTATTGGTATTTTCTAAGTTGTTTATTTTAAAGTATTCTGTTTTGTTCTATTTTTATTGTTTATGTTTTATTTTTGCTTTGTAAGAGTTTGGTTCTATTTTTATTTATGATATTGTTTTTTATTTTAATTTGATATTTTTTTATACAGTTTTACTATAATATTCTAAATTTTTATATTTTAAAGTAATTTAAAAAAATAGTTTATATAATTAAAGAAACATATATATTAAAG
>NZ_MRCT01000019.1 GCF_002208625.1 Methanobrevibacter sp. 87.7 | reverse complement strand
AATTAAAGAAATGATAAAAAATCATTTAATAATCAAAAAAAGAAGAATAAAGTATTGAAATTTAAATTAGATAAATAATAAAAATTTAAAAATGATATAAATATTTAAAAAATTAGATATATAGTAATCTTTATTAAGATAAATAAAAATATATATAAGTATAAAATAAATTAATATGTTTTGTAAAAGATTTATAAGTATAATTTTAAATATTGTAATTATAAATTTTTACAGAATAAATACTTCTTATTGATCAATTAGAGGTGAGACATATGGAAAAATCAAATATTATTATTTCAATTATTATAGTTATATGTATTGCTGCTGGAGTAACTGCATATGGTTTAACTAGCGATGATAATGGTATTTTTAAAAGTCTCCAAGGTATAGGTACTAATACTCACGGAACAGGAACTGGAATAGGAAATAACACTACAATCACTAATGATAACAATGGAAATGGAGGTTCTGAAGGAGTATCACCATATGGTACTGGTGATAGTCCATACGGAGGTAGTTTCTATTATAATAGTGCTAACTCTGGTGGTATATCTGATAGTGGTTCTCAAACTCAACAAAATAACCCAACACCTTCAAATAGTAACAACGATAATACACAACCAAGTGATTCAGGCCAATTACCTGCAGATTATAATGATGTTGCATATATTATAACAACAGATAATGAAGATGGAACTTACACCATTACATATTATAATAGATATAATGATAACATCGGATACCATACATTTGGACCTGGATTTGATGAAGGTGGAGGAGGAGCTCCAATAGGTAATTACACACCATATACTGATGGAAGTTAAAGAGAATAAAGAGTATTTTTATACTATTTATTCTTAATTTTTTTAAAATATAATAAAAAAGAAAATATTTATATACTAGAAAAAACTAATACTTTATTGTTATGATATATGGGCCAGTAGCCTAGTAGGATAGGGCGTCGGACTTCTAATCCGAAGATCCCGGGTTCAAATCCCGGCTGGTCCGTAGAAATAATACTGCTTTTTTTAATGATTTTTATTACAATATTAACTTTATACAAATATTTTATAATATGGGCTTGTAGCCTAGCTGGATAGGGCGTTAGACTCCTAATCTAAAGATCGCGGGTTCAAATCCCGCCAAGTCCGTTACTTAAGATTTTAAATATTATTTAAATTAAATGATAAATATGGCAAAAGATATCTGTGAAATTAAAAGTTTAAGAGAAGATGTTATTGAAGAAGTTTATAAAGAAATGTTAGATAATGAAGCTTATGAAAACACAGCTAATTTATTTAAATTACTTGGAGATTATAATAGATTAAGAATAATTAATGCTCTTAAAATTAATGAATTATGTGTATGTGAATTATCTATTCTTTTAGACATGAGCCAATCTAGTATTTCACATCAACTTAGAATATTAAGAGATCATAATATTGTTAAAAGTAGAAAAGAAAATAAAAAAGTATTTTATAGTTTAAATAATAGTAATATTTTTAAATTAATCCAAAAAGGTATTGAACTAGAATAAATTATTATATTTACCTTAAAAATTAATAATAATTTTTTACTTTAAATTAATATATAGATTTTTATAATTTAAAAAACAAGTTCTACAATTAAAAAAAAAAGAATTAATATACATAAACTATTTTTATTAAGTATTTAAAAAAGTTAGATAATTTAATTAAAATTATCTAAAGTTACTACACTATTTTTAGAATTATCCTCTTTTAATTTTTTATCAAAAGAGATTTCACCATATTTACCTCCACCACCTGGAGTAATATGTACTGTTTTATTTCTAAATGCAGAAATTCCTTTAGCAATTTGAGGATCAATATTTTCAATCTCAGATATAGGTACATTAATAAGAATTTCAATTTCTGGACCAAATTTATCAATTAATAATTGCCATTTATTTTGAACTGTTTTTGTTGTAACCCCTTTATCATATATTTTAGAAATTATTTCTGCAAGAGGCATAGTATGAATATAAGGTGGTCTAAAATCAGGACTATGAGGTTCATCATAATCACTTATTTCAATAATTCTATAATCAACTCCTTTTTTAATTCTACCTCCACAGTAAGGACATTTCATATTATTATCATAAGCAATTGAGGGATTAATTAATTTATAACATTTAGTACATGCAGTCATGTGATATTTTCCTAAATTAGGATACAAACCATAATTTGCTTTAATATCATTATGTTTTAATGCATATTTTAAGGAAGAAAATGAAATATCTTTAACATTAATTTGATTAAACTCACGACCTAATCTATGTGGCCATGGAGAATGTGCATCAGAATTTGACAAAAATGGAATATCTTTAAGTTCTTTAATAGTATCTGCCATATCCGTATCAGCAGATAAACCAAGTTCTAAAAAATCAACTTTTCCACCATAACAATCATAAATACTATCATAAGATTTATACATTCCTGTCCAAGGAGTAAAAGCATGAGCAGGACCAATCAAACAATCATATTCTTTTACCATATCATAAATTTCTGCACCAGACATCTTTGTCCTAGGTCTACCATCAGAATATTTATTTTTTGATACTAACTTATCTGAAAGTTCACGTGCAGTTTCAATATTTGGAAGAAAAATTAAATGATGAATTTTCTTTTCTGCTTCAACTTCTACTGTTAATAAAAAATCACAATCTTTATGTGAATATATTCCATCACCAACATACTTAGTAGACTCCTCAATAATCTTTAACCATTTTGGGTGGAATGCATCACCAGTCCCTACAAGTTGAAGTCCTTTCTCTTTAGCTTTTGGAGCAATATTTTTTATTAACATATCCTTAGAAGTTGCCATTGAAAAACAACTATGAACATGTAAATCAGTATTAATTAACATAAATAAAAATTAGATTATCTTAATATATTAAATTATAGATTAAAAAAATAAAATAAAACTATAAGAAAATAATAAAAAAACTTAAAAAAATAAATCTATAAAAAAATTAAAAAATAGAAAAAATAATTGAAATTATCCAATATATCTTAAATCATCATCTTGTTGAGGCATATTACGATTTAATAATTCTTGTTCTCTTTGTTGAGCTTTAGATAATATTTGTCTTGTTTCTTCAGCTCTTTCTTCAAGTTTATCTGTATTAACCTCAATTTTTAATAAAGCAGATAATTTATTTAATATTTCTTCTGCAGCTTCTGGATCAATGAAATATCCTGGAGTTGCACCCATTAAACAAGCTCCAGACATACCTCTAAGTTTACCTAAACCTAAAAATAATCCTGAAGCTCCAATAATTCCACCATCAGCAGATCTAATTTCAACTTCAACATCTTTTAAAGTATTAATTTTATCTTCATCAGTTGCTGCACCATAAACAATAGGTTCATCAACTGGTTGACCTGTAGCTAAGCCACCTAAAGTAAATAATTCATTTACGCCATATTCTTCAATAAAATCAAGTAAATCATTACAAATAGCATATTGTCCTTCTGGAGAAACTCCTTGAGTATTACCTACAAGAATAATGAAATCTCTTTCTTCTTCACCCTGGTTTTTTAAATAATATAATTCATTAACCATATTTTCAATTAAACCATCTTCACCAATATAAACTTGTGGTGGGAAGTAAGGAGAATAAACTTCTGCAAATTTAGTAGCATCTAACTCATCAATTAAATGATCTGCAGCTAATTTTCCAACATGTCCAATACCAGGAAGAGCTTCAATAAATATAGGATTATCTAAAGATACATCTTCTAAAACTTTAATTTGAGTTTTTATCATTTTCAATCCTCACTTTAGATTGTTCTTTTAATTTCCTACGATATTTACCATATTTATCTTCAATTGAATATTTTGGAGGATAAATAACATTTAAATCTCCACCACATTTGGGACATTTCTCTTGAAGAGTGTAAATATTACATGATTTGCATTTATGCATTTTCATTTTCATAGTATCACAAAAATATTTTACACAATTTTAGATTATGTATAAAAATTATAAGCATATCATTAAAAAATCTTTTTAAAATAAATTAAAAAATAAAGAAAAAAAGTAATAATATAAAAAATTTTAGATAAATTTAATTAAAAATTCTAAAATAATAATAAATTTTATAATTATAAATTTAACTAAAAAAAATTTAATCTAAAATTTTAAATTAATAATAAATCTTTGTAATTATAATTTAAAAAGATGAATTCTACTTATAATACCATGTAAAAAAATAATTAGAGATAAAAAATTTAAAAATCTAATTATCCTCTAATTCACGTAAAAATTCACCATTTCCATTAGAATCTTCAATAATTTTTATAGCTCTATCTGCAGCTTTTTGAAGTTCTTTTTCAGCTACCCTATAATCTGAAGAGGTAACAGTAATACGATACCTTGGAGCACCAACAGATTGTACTTTAACTTCATCTTCAGTATCATTATTTTCAGCAGCTTTTAAAGCTTTAATAACAATATCTACCCCATCAGGATCAAAAGTTTGAATATCAACGTATCCACTAATATGAACCTCTGGAGGTGTGATATTTCTTTCAGCAACTTTAGTAATTGCTTCAGCCCATTCTTTATCAATACCTTCATCAATTAAAGATTGAGCTCCTTCATCAGCAGCTGTTTCATAAGCACCATAAATATCTCCAAAGATATCCATTAATTCATAACCAACTTCTTTATAAGCAGTGTTTAAATTTTTATTTAATGATTTAGCAGATAATTCTAAAAATTTTTCAGCTTTTTGTTCTATTTTCCATTGCTGAATTTTTTTAGTTCTTTGGTCTTCTCTGATTCTTTTTAAGGAAGCATCAACATGACCTTTTTTAGGATTAACTCTAATACAACGAGCTACAATTTTTTGATTTTCTCTAACATGGTCACGGATGTTTTTAACCCAACCAGAAGAAACTTCACTAATATGAATAAATGCTTCTTTACCATGATATTCTTCTAATTTAGCAAAACAACCATATGGAAGAACTTTATATACTGTAGCAACAAGAAGTTCACCTTCTTCAGGCCATTTAGCATTTTTTCTTACTATAAAAACACCTCCAATATTTTTAGGTTCTTAATTTTTATTATAATTCAAGAAATTAAAAATAGAAATAATAAAAATTAAAAAATTAAAAAAATATTTAATTTAAAACTTCATCAATATGAGCCATAATTTTAGCTTTAGATCCACGGGATTTAACAATAGTTTTACCGCAGATAATACATTTTACATCAGAAGCAGCACGATCAAATACAATTTGTTCATTACCACAATCTAAACATTTAACTTTTAAAAAATTTCCTCTACCTTTACTAGCCATATTAAACACCTATTGACTTACAAATTCAGGTTTACCTGTTCTGAATGCTTTCCTGATATGTGATTTTCCACATTCTTTACATTTGTATCTTAAATCTAATTTTTTAACTGGTTTACTTCCACTAGGTAATGGTCTTGGATAACCTCTGTATCCTGCAGTTACACGTCTGAACTGTCTTTGTCCCCATTTTAATTCACTAGCTTTTCGTTTTTTAGAAGTACGTACTTCATGAATAGTGTGTTTTTTACAATATGGACAGTAAGTCCTTTTTTCTTTTGGTATTTTCATTTAATCACCTTTAATAAAAAATTATCAACTAAACAAGAACTTTTTGCGTATCCCAATAGCCGATAGCATCTAAATAATATAAATTCGAACTAAACAAGAACTTTTTGCGTATCCCTTCAGCAAAGAATAAAAATCATAAAATAATAAATTAAATCTAAAAATAGATTAAGTAAGAATAATTAAGATTTTAAATATATCATAGATACATTATATTATATTTATTTAATAAGTATTTAAAATTAACTATAAAAATAGAAATTTAAATTATTAAAAAATAATTTATTAAAACTAAATTTTAACAAGTCTTCCTTTTCTACATCTAATAATAACATTAGCATTTGCTTTAGGTAAAATAACAAGATCTTGTGATTTAAAAGGACCATAAACTTTTTCATCAATCCCCATAATTTCATTAAAATCTTTAAATATTAAAACTAAAACATTTTCTTCGAGACTTTTATTTTTAAGTTTAGAATCTAAAAAATCTTCTTCTTTTAAATCAACAAACTGGTTATTTACTGATTTTCTAATATCATCTAATTCATTAAATTCATCAGGTTTTATAGATTCATCTTTAGAAATAATATTAGATTCATTATTTTTTAAATTATTAATATTAGAATTAATAATCTGTTTTTCAATAGGTTCTCTTTTTTCATCAGTTATAATTTTTGCATTAGCAATCTGACTTAACCTATTAGTTACCTGATTATCTTCTTCATCAGAAGATTCTTCATCACCAATATCTTTATTATAAACAGTATTTGATTCTTCATCTTTATTTTGATTATTTAGATTATCAAGAGATATATTATTTCTATGAATTTTAAAACTATCCATTAATGAATAATATAATTTTTCCTCTTCATCAGTTAAATTAAGAGGAGTAGTATCAACTAAATCAAATTTAGGTTTACCTTTAAAAAGATGATAAGACCTATGAATATTCATTAATGCTGCTTCAGCAATTTTATGTTCTCTTCTTTCACATATTTCTGTTGCAATTCTTTGAGTATCTTTAAGAAGATAGCTTTCATTAGAAAACGGATCATCACTAATATTATCTTTAAGTTCATTTATATAAGAATAGATAAGACTATAAAAATCATTATCTACTTTAGCTAATGAACTATTAGCTCTCTCCTTTTTTTGGATTTTACGTAATTCTTGAAAAAATTTATCCACTATAACATCTCACAGAAATATAAGCTTAAAATATAGTTTAAAATAAGTAAAATAAAATTTTAGGAAACTGATTATTCATCAGTTTCAATACGTGGTGCAAGTAAGAAACTAAGTTCTCCTTCTCCAGAAACCATGTTAAGTGAAAGTTTTAAAGGCATATCATTACCTAAATAAATTTTTGCAACATCTGAAAATTTATCTGCCTTAAGCATTTCTCTAATTTTTTCTAAAGAGAAGATAGATTTAACTTCTTCATCTATTTTTTCACCATGTACATATTCAATATTTGCATCACCGAATTCTCCTTCAGCAGCAGCTTTAAATACTTCACTATTAACACTTAATATGATTTTATCAGAGAAAATGTCAATATCATTAATTGAATCTTTTAAAAGTGCAAAAGGAACTTCAAATTCAGTTGGGTATTCTAATGGAGGTGGAGTTGGAGAATCATATTCCATATCAATAAGACGTATTTTAAATCTTCTTTTAGCTTCACCTTCAAAGGTAATTATTAAATTACCTTCATCTAAAGATAAAGTAACTTTATCATTAGATTTAGAACGTTTTAAAACTTTCATCAATTCATCAGTGTCAATATTGATTTTTTCAGGTTCATCACAAATATATTCATCAAATAAACTTGCTTTTAACTCTAAATGTACAAAAGTTATGTGACTTCTGTCTAGAGCATCTAATCGGACACCTTCACTATCAGTTTGTAATTGAACTTCATCAACAATTGATGAAATTGCATCAAAACTTGTTTTTAAAATATTAGGGTCGCTTAATTCGGCTTTAAACATGTAATCCTCTCAATAAATAATAATAATTTTTAATAAATAATTAAAAAGATTATATTATATTTTTAGTAATCATCATTAATAAATATTATATAAATAAATTAAATTTTATAAATATCTTAAAAAATTTTATAAAATTAAACAAAACTATAAAATAAAATTATAAAAAAAAGCAAAATAAAACTATTTAAATTCTAAAATTTAAAATACAAAAATAAAATAAATTTAAAAAAAAAGATAAAAAGAATAATTAATTATTAATTAAATTTAATCTTCTTCATTATCTTTAGAACTAGAATCATCTTTTTTAGAATCTTCTTTTGTAATTGAAGTGTTTACAGTTATTTTAAAATCATCTGAACTTTTAGCAACTTTTTCATCAAATGATTTTTTAGTAAGATTATAATTTTCTTCATTATTTTCTAAAGCAAAACTTTTATCTTCTAAATCATCTTCTTCATTATCTTTAATATCATTTTCAATAGAAGAAAATCTTTTTAAGAAGTTATCAACATTTTCATTATCATCATTTGAATCTAAACTTTTAATTTTATTAATAGTTACATTTGAACTTCCAAAAGATAATATTTGCATAAATGAGAAAACAAAACAGATAAAACCAACTATAAATAATAAAAATGCAAGACCAGTAGATTCACCTGATGCAACACTATCAACAACTCTAGCAGATCGTCTAAATACTAAGAAAAATCCTAAGAATATTGTAATAATACCTACAATTATTCCAGCAATTGGGAAAGGACCTATTTTATCTTTTCTAAAATGAATTCCAGATTTTTCAGAACTTTCATCATCAATTGATTTTAAACCTAACTTATCTAATTCTGAATCAATAATTTCATTATCCTCTAAATCATCATCAATTGATTTTTCAGTATTATCATCTAAATCATCAGAATTTTCTTCAGGTTTAGAATCTTCTCTATTAATTTCATCTAAATTATCAATAAACACATCATCAACATTGTTTAAAATATTACCTTCAAATGATGAGTCTTCATTTTCAGTTTCTGAAGAATCAATTTTATCATTATCTTCTTTAATTTCAATTTTATCAAAACTCAATTTATCTTCATCTTCATTAGATTTATCTTTTCCAAGAATAATAGATTTAGAAACATCTAAAGAATCATCTTTTAAATCTTTATTATCTACAGACCTTTTAATACTAACATTTTTAAAAGGTTTTATAGGTTCTTTAGTTTCTATATAATCATTTTCTTCAGTATCATCTTCTAAATTTTTATTAACTTTATTAAAAATGTTAACAATAGATGATTTATCTTCTTTATGTTTATATTCATTAAGATTATTTGAATTTAAATTATCTGAAGATTTAAAAACTTTATGTTTTTCATTGTTAGAATCATCTTGTGAAGTTTTTTTAACAGTTTTCATAATCTTTTTAAGATTATTTATTGAATCTTCATATGATTCATCTTTAGAATTTTTCATATTAAATCCTCATTAATTAGAATAATTAATCATATTCTCTCCAAGAATGTTTACATTTTACACAAGTAAATATTCTTGTAGGTGCTTCATCTGCACTACGAGTTTGAAGTAATTTGAAATAAGCTTTATTATGACCACATTCTGGACATAAAACATTGGTAGTTGGACGAACGTCAAGATCACTACCTAAATCTACAACATTATCTTTAGAGTTGATTTTTTCACTTACTTTATATTCATCTTTATTACTAGATACATCTTTTTCATATCCACATGTACCGCATTTAAGTTTACCATTATTAGGTAATAACATTCCACCACATTCTGGACAAAATTCCATAAATAATCCTCCAATTAATAATTAAATGAAAAAATAAATAATTTAAATTAAATAAATTTAAAAATTTAAATTTTCTTTTCTTCTTTTAATATATTGTAAATATCATTTAGAATTTCCTTATGATCAAAAGCTAAATCAATATTTTTAACACTTTCAAAATTAAAAATGTCAATATCTTTTGCATCGTCATCTGCTTTCCTATCATCAAAATTACCTTTAGCTAAAAAGGCAACAGTAACAGTATGACCTCTAGGATCCCTATCAAGTTTGGAATAAACACCAACAAGTTTTTCTAAATTTACATCAATACTTGTTTCTTCTTTAGCTTCCCTAACAGCTGCATGTTCAACTGTTTCACCATATTCTACAAAACCACCAGGAAATGCCCAAGCATCTTTATATGGATCATTTTTACGTTTAATTAATAAAAAATTGTTTTTATCATCATAAATAAAAATATCCACAGTTAATGATGGGTTTCTATGATAAGACATTTAATCACCACCACATTATTTTATAAAAATTTAATAAATTTATAACTAATATTTATTAAATAAAGAATAAAGTTTAAAGATTAAATTTGTTCAACTAAAGATTTGAATTCTTGAGTTTGATCTTTAAGTGTTTCAGCTGCTTTTTTAAGTGAATTTCTAGCAACTTTTTTCTGTTTAGTTTTAATAGTCATAATAGGTTCACCAATTAATGGGTGATCTATTGCATAAACAGCATACTGAACATCATCATCTTCCATAAGAATTTTTCTTATAACATTACAAAGAGCATGATCTTCACCATGAAGAACAATTTCCAATTCTAATTTTTTATCAGTTAATACTTCAATTTCCATTTTTACCATCCTAAGAAATTTAATAAAATAATGAATCAAGAATTATAAATAATTAATATAAATATTTTGAAGACATTTTACGTTTTTGTTTTTTACCACATTTTTCACAAATTAAGTCGTTTCTTTTACTACTAGGTTTAAGATAAGAACGACAACGAACACATATAGCTTTAATTACACCATCAGATTCATCTTCAGTATTTAAATCCACATTATCCCCAGTAATACGAGAAACTTTACCTTTAATAAAATCTCCAATTCCAAATGCATCAGATAAACAATCCAAATATTCATTTTCAACTTGAGATATGTGAATTGAAGCTGAATAAGGAAGAGCAAGTTTTCTATCTTCATCAACCTTACTTATTATATCCACTATAGCCCTTTGACTTCGTAAATCTGCAATTTGACCATAAACTTCATCACCAGGCTTTAAAAGTATAGGTGTTCCAGTAAGTGGAGAAACAGAAACAGTTCTGTTTTTCAAATCTAAATTTGCATTACCTAAAATAGAAGACTTAATATTACCATTATCATCATAGGTTCCTTCGCCAGGTAAATATTGTTCTACAATTCCTAAATAATCTCCAGGCATTACTAAATCTCCTGATTTTATTTTCATTTATACACCTCTAAATAAGTAGGAAATTTAAAAAATAAATATTACAATAAATAATTTCTTTACTTTAAATATGTATTTATAAATTTTTTATAATATAAACTTAATTAAATATTTAATAAAATAAATTATAATTATAATAATTTTTACTTAAAATTAAAAAAATTATAACTTAAATTATTATTATAAATTTTTAAAAATCAAATATTATAAATTCTAATTAAAGAAATAAACAAGTATATTTAATTATATAACTAATTAAAATAATTTAAAATTAAATTAATTAATTTTTATATCTTTCATGAAAAAGAATTTCATCTAATTCATAATTTTCCCATTTTCTTTTATTTAAAACAATTTCAAGTTCTTTAGGAGTTATAAGAGGTTTTTTATACATTGCAGAGTCATCAATAGCAATTCTTGGACATGCTGTAACTACAAAACCTTCTAACTCCATATATGGAAGTAAAATTTCAGGACTTATTTTATCAACTAAAATAATATAAGCTTCCATATTTTCATCATTAAGACTTTTTTTAATTTCTTTTGCAAGACCCATCCTATATTGTCCTTCTTTAGAAGATACAAGAATTCCCCATTTTTTAACAGATTTTGCTTTAACAATTCTTGCAAAACGAACTCTTAAAATCCTATCTGCATAATCAGAAATTTCTTTTGCTTCACCATTATAAGGATCTACTGCAATTACAGGAGCTTTAGTAAATAAATGTATTCCTACAGGATGGAATTTTCCACTACCAATGAAAAGATAAATTTCTGCATCAAGATTTTTAATTGATGAAAAATTACATCCTAAAACTTGTCCTTTAGTAGTACCTTTAGAAGATGAACCAATAACAATTTCTTTACCATTATCTTCAAGATAATCTTTAATTTCACCTAAAAGATGTAAATGTTGAGTAGTAGTAGCAAGTGCAATTTTACTATAATCTTCTAATAAGTCTAATGCTTTATCAAGAGATTTTTTAAGATTTATTGAAGAATATGCTTCAATAAACATTACTGGAACTCTATATTTTAATGGAAGAGGAGTATGAGCATAATGAACAATCATATCAACTATACCTTCCATTTTTTTATCACATACATCACATGCCCCAAAACAAGGATCTCCAGAAATAATAACAGTAGCATCTGTTTCTTCTTCTATTTGACGAGCAATACTAACAACTTGCATTTTTAATCCTTCTGGAAATTGTAAACCAACATTAGTATATCCTTTTTTATTAATATGATTAATGACTTTTTCAACTTCCATATTATACATTGACATAATATCAAACTAAAAATAACTATTTAAAATAATAAATCTAAATAATTTAAAAAAATTAATCTGCAATAGTTGAATCAATTACAACTTTACCATTTTCAATATGTAATTTTACAATAGAATCTATTTTATGATGTGTTTCTTTCTCAACTATACTTCTACCATTACCTTTATCTAATACTGCAATAATAGTAACAATATCTACACCAATTTTTTCAAGAGCTTTAATAGTACTAATTAAGGTTCCACCAGTACTTACTACATCATCAATTAATAAAATTTTATCTCCTTTACGTAAATCATTAATATATAAATCAGATTCACCATAACCAGTAGTTTTATGAATAGCAACTTCACCATTTAAACCATAATGTCTTTTTCTAATTATAACAAAAGGAATGCCAGTTTCAATAGATAATGCAGTAGCTAAAGGGATACCCATAGCTTCAATACCTACAATTTTATCAACATTAATATTAAAATTTTTTTTAACAACTTCAGAAATTTCAATTAAAACTTCAGGTTTCATAGTTGGAATTCCATCACTAACAGGATGAACAAAATAATCATAATCCCCTTTTTTAACAACAGGTGCCTCAACTAAAGATTTTTTTAATTCTTCAAGCATATCTCTCACTTACTTATAAAATTTTAAAAAAATAATAAAAATAAAGTACAATTTAAATACTACTAAAATTTTAAGAAAAAACAAATAAAGTACAATTTAAATAGTACATAAATAATATAATAATAAATAAATTTTTAAATTATATTTTATATAATTATTTGTATTATTGATTTTATATTAATAAACTTATCAGAATAATTAAAAATTACATATCTTAAACTATTATTAAATTAATTATAGATTTATAAAAAGTCAAAATATTAATATAAACAAATTATTAGAAAAATTAAAAGCTGGTTAATAATATGTTAGGAAATCTAGGAGAAAGCCTAAGTAACAGTATTAAAAAATTAGCAGGAATGACTGTAATAGATAAAAAAACAGTAAAAGAAGTTGTAAAAGACATACAACGTGCATTAATTCAATCAGATGTAAATGTTAAATTAGTATTTAAATTATCTAAAAAGATTGAAGATAGAGCATTAAATGAAAAACCACCTAAAGGAATTACTGCTAGAGAATATGTTATAACAATCATATATGAAGAAATGGTTAATTTACTTGGTTCTGAAGCTGCTAAACTTGAAATTACAGATAAACCATTTAAAATATTATTCTTAGGATTACAAGGTAGTGGTAAAACAACTACCATTGGTAAATTATGTAAATATTTAATTAAAAAAGGATATAATCCAGCTGTAGTATGTACAGATACATGGAGACCAGCAGCATATGAACAATTAAAACAGTTAACTACTGAATTAGATATTTCATTATATGGTGATCCTGAAAATAAAGATGCATTAGATCTTGCAGAAAAAGGTCTTAAAAAATTCAAAAATCAAAGAATTATAATTTTTGATACTGCAGGAAGACATAAACAAGAATCTGATTTAATTGAAGAAATGAATAGATTAGATAAAATAATCAACCCAACTGAATCTATTCTTGTAATTGATGGTACTATTGGACAAATTGCTGGTGAACAAGCAAAAGCATTTTCTGAAGCAACTGATATTGGTTCTATAATCATATCAAAACTAGATGGTTCTGGAAAAGGAGGAGGTGCACTTTCTGCAGTTGCAGAAACTGGAGCTCCAATCAAATTCATTGGTACTGGAGAAAAAATTGATGACTTTGAAGTATTTGACCCTGAAAGATTTATTTCAAGATTACTTGGAATGGGAGATATTCAATCACTTATTGAAAAAGCAGAAGAAAACATTGATGAAGATATTGCTCAAAAAACTATGAACAATATGATGAGTGGTAAATTCACACTTGTAGATATGCAAAATCAATTTGAAATGATGAATAAAATGGGTCCAATGCAACAAGTTATGAATATGATTCCAGGTCTAGGTAATAAAATACCTAAAGAATATACAAAAATGACAGAAGATAAAATAAACACGTATAAAATTATTATGTCATCAATGACCCAAGAAGAAATGGAAAATCCAAGAATCATTAAACAATCACGTATTCGGAGAATTTCAAGAGGAGCTGGTGTTGAAGAAAAAGATATTAAAGAACTTCTTAAATATTATAACAACAGTAAAAAAGCAATGAAAGGAATTGGAAAACGTGGTGGATTTGGTGGAGGAAACATGAATCGTTTAATGAATCAATTTGGTAGAAGAAGATAATCTACTAAATTATTCATTTTAAATAAATAATTAATTTAAATTCTTAATTAAAAACTATTATTTTTAAATAAAGATTTTATATTTTAATTAAAAAATTAAAAGAAAATCTATTATTATACTTATTTTTAAAACTTTAAAAGTAGATACTATGGATGAGGAATTATTAAAAAAAGCAGAAGAAATAATTGAATACACAGATAACACAATTTGTAATCATTGTTTAGGACGTAAGTTTTCTAACGAAATAAAAGGATTAACAAACAAAGAACGTGGAGAACTTATAAGAAAAGAATTATCAATAGAAAATCCAAATGAAAAATGTTTTATCTGTGATAATATATTTGATAAAATAAATGAGGATTTATATAAAAGAATAAATCAAAAAATTCAATTCATAAATTTAGAATTTGATAACTTTTTAGTAGGTTCAAAAGTTCCAAAAGAAATCTTAAAAAAAGATGAAGAATTTAATGAAAAATTTAATATTGATACAGAAAATATTAAAAAAGAAATTAATAGAACTATTGGATTAGAATTAGAAAAAATAGGTAAAATTGTAGAATTTGATCATAATGAAATAGTTATTGAATTAAATTTTAAAAACAATGAACCTACTGTATATATTCAAATTAATCCACTATTTATAGAAGGAACATATAATAAATATAAAAGAGGAATTCCTCAAACTAAATGGCCATGTAGAGAATGCCATGGAAAAGGCTGTGAGTATTGTAACTATACTGGTAAAATGTATCCTGAATCTGTTGAAGAACTTATGTCTGAAGTAGTTCTTAAAGAAACCCAAGGAAGATATTGTAAATTCCATGGTGCAGGAAGAGAAGATATTGATGTCTTAATGTTAGGTGATGGTAGACCATTTGTTCTTGAAGTTATTGAACCTAAAATTAGAAAATTAGATCTTAATAAATTAGAAAAAGAAATTAATGAACATGCTAATGGTAAAACAAAATATAATCACTTAAAATATTGTAAAAGAAATCGTAAAAGTGAAATAAAAGTATCATCTCCAGATGCATACAAAGTTTATGAAGCAATTGTTAATTGTGAAAATGAAGTTACAGATAAAGATTTAGAAATTTTACAAAATTTAGATTTAATTAAACAAAGAACTCCAATAAGAGTAGCTCATAGACGAGCAGATAAAATTAGAGAAAAAAGAGTCTTAGGTTTAAGTTGTGAAATTATTAGTCCTAAACAATTTAAAATGAAGATTAAAACAGAAGGTGGATTGTATATTAAAGAATTAATCTCTTCAGATGAAGGAAGAAGCAATCCAAGTGTTACTGGACTTCTTAATAATCAATGTATTTGTAGTCAATTAGATGTTATTGAAGTAAGTAAAAAATAAAAAATATAGAAAAATTAATAAGAAAAATACTATAAAACTAAAAGTATATTAATAGCTTTAAAGTAATAAATTAATATTATTAATTAATGGAAATTATATTTCTAAAAAATCATAGAATTTAAGAATTAATCTTATTATTGAAATTTTATGAAATTTATCCATTTTATTATTAAACTTTTAAAACTATGTTTTTATAAAAAATTACAATTTACAAATTATTTTTTTCTTAATGTAAATTTATAAAGATTATTCATTAAAAATGAAAGTTTATAAAAACATTATTCATATTAAATTAATTATATAGAGGTTATAAAAATGCAAAGATCAAGAGGATTTAAAAGTAGATCAAGAAAAAAATTGACTAAAAAATCACGTGAAGGTCGTTCTAACCCTATTACTAACAAACTTCAAACTTTCGAAAATGGAGATTTAGTTCATATTATTATTGACCCTAGTATTCACAGAGGTCAACCACATTCTAGATTCCATGGAAAAACTGGAGAAATTATTGGTAAAAAAGGACAAGCTTACATTGTAAGTTTAAAAGACGGTAACAAAAGTAAAGAATTAATCGTTAGGCCAGACCATTTAAAAATACAAGAGTGAATATAAATGATAGGTAAAAAAACAGTTAGCAAAGAGCCAATACCTGCAGCTAAAGTAAAAAGAATTCTAGAAGAATTTAGTGAAAAAAAAGACCTTAGTTATGAACAAAATATTACATTAAATCATGTTCTTACTTTCAATAAACTTTCTGAAGAAGATACAGATAAAATGATAGAAGAACTTGAAGAAAAACTTCCAAAAAAATATGCAGTTCGTGTAGCTGATTTATTACCTAGAGATTTATCTGATATGAGATTAATATTCGCTAAAGAGAGAATTTCTCTCAGTAAAGAGGATATGGAAGACATTCTCGAAATAATAGATAAATATGTAGTAGATGACGAAGAATAGTTATTTTTTACTACAATTATCTTTTTTATAAAATAATTATTCAATACTAATTTTATATATTTTAATTTTTGCTTATTTTAATTGTATATTCTATATTTTACTTCTAATTTTAATTTAACTTTAAAAATTATATTTAAATACTATAATTTTATTAAATAAATA
>NZ_MRCT01000188.1 GCF_002208625.1 Methanobrevibacter sp. 87.7 | reverse complement strand
ATAGAAATTAATAAATTAAAAATAAATTTAAATAAAATTAAAATATAATTAAATCTTTAAAAAACTAAAAAACAAACAAGAAAAAAATAATAAAAAACTAAAAAAAAAACTAAAAAAAACATACAAAAAAAAACTAAAAATAAAACTAAAAAAAAAAGAAAAATAGAAAAAATAAGATTTAATCACTTATTTCATAACCTAAATCTATAAGCCTACTTCTAATCTCATCAGATAAATCATATTGTTTTTCAGCCCTTAATTTTTTACGAGTATCTGAAAGAATATCAAGTAAAGCTTCTTCATTATCAGCATTATTATTAGAACTACCTTGATCATCTAAAAATATAATACCAAGAATATCATTAATAGTAGCTAAAAATCCTTTAATAGCTAAAACATCATTAATATCTAAATCTTTAAGCTCAGATTTAGAATCACTGATTAATTTAAATATTGATGCAATAGCTTTAGGAGTATTAAAATCATCATCCATAGCACTAAAGAATGAAACAATAGCTGTTTTTAAAGTATCATATTGTGTTGCTTCAAGTGAATCTATTTTATCTTCTATAAGATCTTCATTATCAAATTCATTTAATAAAATTTCATCAACATCATTTAAATATGATTTAATTTTATTAAGACTTTTATCTGCTTGATGAAGACTATCCATACTAAAGTCTATAGGACTTCTATAATGAGTAGATAATACAAAGAATCTAAAAGTTTCTGGAGAGATTTCTTTAAGTAAATCTTTAATTGTAATAAAATTACCAAGAGATTTAG
This sequence comes from Methanobrevibacter sp. 87.7, assembly GCF_002208625.1. GTDB lineage: Archaea > Methanobacteriota > Methanobacteria > Methanobacteriales > Methanobacteriaceae > Methanarmilla. Next base: position 2,294 of record NZ_MRCT01000188.1, on the reverse strand, counting down.
ACATTTTTTCTCCATTAACATTTAAAAATCCAGTGTGGAACCAATAATTAACCATAGGTTTTTTACCAGATAATGCTTCCATTTGTGCAATTTCTGCATCATGATGAGGGAAAATTAAATCAAGTCCTCCACCATGAATATCATATTGTTCACCAAAGTATTCTTCAGTAATAGCAGTATCTTCAATATGCCATCCAGGTCTTCCTTTACCCCATGGAGAATTCCATACTGGTTCACCATAATATTTAATATCCTGACGTTTTTTCCATAATGCAAAGTCTCTAGGATCTTTTTTACTTGAATCTTCTTGAAGTCTATGACCTTCAAGTTCATCAATGTTTCTATTAGAAAGTTTTGCAAAGTCATCAAATTTTTTAACTTCAAAATATACTCCATTTTCTGATTCATATGCAAATCCTTTTTTAATTAATCTTTTAATTTGATCAATTATTTTATCCATATGATCTGTAGCTCTCATATAAAGGTTTACACTTTTAACATTTAAAGATTCCATATCTTCTTTGTATCTACGTTCATATCTTCTTGCAAGAGTCATACATACATCAGCTAAATCATCATTTTGTTTAGCTATCTCTTTTGCTCTATTGATAATTTTATCATCAACATCAGTAATATTTTGTAAATATAAAACAGTATATCCTTTATATTCTAAATAACGTTTTATCATATCAAATGAAATATATGTTCTACCATGTCCTATATGAGCATCATTATAAACAGTAGGTCCACAAACAAAGAATTTAACCCTAGATTCATTAATTGGTTTAAAATATTCTTTCCTACGTGTTAAAGTAGAATATACCTTAAGTGAATTATGTTTATTAGATTTCTGACTATTCATATTAATCTCCAATTTCTTAATAAAAAAATAAAAATCATGAAAATTTATTTTCAAAATAAAATCTGAATTATTTAATTAAAAAAATAAAACCTGATTTTAAAATAAATTAATGTTATAAATTATTAAACATAATAATTAAAATTTTATAAATATTTATAATTTTATTTTTTAATATAATTAAACTATTCTATAATGAAGGTTAATTAAATTAAAAAATCAATTTTTTAATAAATTAATACCTTCTTTAAATGCAAGTAATTCTTTATTTAAAAGTTCTTTAGGACAAGCAATATTCATTCTTAAAAAATTATCACCATTTCTACCAAATTGAATACCTGGTGATAAGAATACTCCTTTTTCTTTTCTTAAAAATTCAGATAAAGAATTAGAATCCATATTCAAACTAGAACAATCAAGCCATAAAAGATATGTTGCATCAGATTGAACTAATTTAACATCTGGAACTTCATTAATTAAAAAATCATTTACTATTTTTTTATTCTCAAATAGAACTTGTTTTAACTCATGTAACCAATCTTTACAATTATTATATGCAGCTATTGCAACATCTACACTTAATACATTAGGTCCTGAGAAAAAGTCTGTCATTAATCTACCTTCAAGTCTTGAATAAAATTCTTTATTTTTAGTAAAAACCATAGAATTTTGAAAACCTGCAATATTGAAAGTTTTACTTGGAGAAATACAAGTTAATGAGTTTTCAATTTCTTCACCAGTTAATTCATCATCAAGTGAAGCAAAAGGAATATATTGTTTACCTGGATTAGTTAAATCACAATGAATTTCATCAGAAACAAGAATAACATTATATTTCCAACAAAGTTGTCCAATTTTAACTAAATCTTTTCTAGACCATATTTTACCAATAGGATTATGAGGATTACATAATAACATCATTTTAGTATTTGGATTAGACAATTTTTCTTCTAAATCATCAAAATCAATAGAATAAGATAAAGTATCTTTATCATAAACTAATGGATTTTCAATAACTTTACGATTATTATTTAAAATTACATTAAAAAATACATGATAAACAGGAGTTTGAATTAATATTTCATCACCAAATGAAGTAAATTCACGTATTATACTAGTTATTGCAGGCATAACACCAATAGAAAATAATAATTCATCCTTACTCATATTTAATCCATAAAATTTCCACCAATTAATATAAGCATCATATAAATCATCAGAAATAATAAAATATCCATATACTTTATGATTTATTCTATTTAGAATAGCATCAAATATTGGTGGTGCTACTTTAAAATCCATATCTGCTACCCACATTGGAAATTTATCAGAAAATAAATCCCATTTTAAGGAGTTTGTATTATTTCTATTAATTGTTTTAAAATCATATTTCATTTTTAAGCACCAATTATATAATAATATATTGTATATATAA
>NZ_MRCT01000187.1 GCF_002208625.1 Methanobrevibacter sp. 87.7 | reverse complement strand
ATTCTTAAGTTTTAAACCTTTTTTTCATGTTTATTTTCTTAAAATTTCTTTTTTTAAATTTTTTACATCTTATTTTAATTTATTCATTTTCAATTTTCTTTAATTTTTTTTTAAATTTATTTTAGGTAAACTAAAACTTTTTATATTAGTCTTATAAAATATATAAATAATTACAAATTTTTTTATTATAATTTTTTACTAAAAGGAGTATTATCATGCCAAAAAGAGAAATCAGTGAAAACATCGAAGAATATTTAGAAAGTCTATATAAATTTGGATGTGTTTCTGATCATGTTTCCACTACAACATTATCAAAAAATCTTGATGTAGCACCAGGTAGTGTTACTCAGATGCTTAAAAAATTAGAAAAATTAGGATATGTTAATTATATTCCTTATAAAGGTGCGACTTTAACTCCAAAAGGAAGTAAAATTGCCCAAAAAATTACAAGAAAACATAGAATTCTTGAATTATTTTTAAAAGATGTTTTAGGAATTAAATTTGAAAATTTACATGTTCAAGCTTGTGAAATGGAACATTCTCTTTCTGATGAAGCTGAAAGAGCTATGTGTATCATGTTAAAAGAGCCTGATTTATGTCCTGATGGTAATATAATACCTGCATGTGATTTTGATTTTGAAAATTGTGAAGAATGCCGTAATTATTCAAAAGATGTTGAAGAAATAGGTTTAAGAAGTTCAAATCTTTTATCAATTACTCAAGTTAGAGAAGGACATTGTGGTACTGTCTCATTTATCCGTGGTAATGTATTAGAACTTGCTAGTGTTTTAGAATTACATATTACTATGGGTTCTAAAATTAAAGTCATTACTAAAGATAGTTCAAAAGATTATTTAATCATCTCTGTAGATGATAAAGAAACACCAATTAAAAGAGATATTGCAAATAATATATTTTTAAAAGTACATTAATTATTTATCTCTTTTTTATTTTTAATTTTACTGTTTTTTAGTGTTTATTTTTTTAATATTTATCGTATTTTAGTTCTTTTTTCATTATTTTAGAGTTTATAGTATTTTAATTATCTTTTTTTTATTTTTTTAAAATTAGTTTTTTGTAGTATTTTTTAGTTCTTTTTTAAAATTAGATTTTTAAGTATTTAAAATGAGTTTAAAAATAGTAAAAATATTTACTTATAAAAATTATAAGTAAATTTTATTTTTTATGAATTTGCTTTCATTGTTGCTATTTCGTCGTCTCTTGTTTTTAAACGACTAGTAAATATAAATGCAATTATACCAAATACTGCAGCAGTGATTAATGCACAAGTATATCCAATTAATGTATATTATATGATGCAATTATTCCACCTATTAATGCACCACCAATTAATTGGCCTACTGAACCCATCATATTAATAATTGCTTGACCTACTCCTCTTTCACCATGTGATGTTTCACACATTATAAGGAATCTCATTGGTGCTCCAATTAATGTTACTAATCCAAGACCAATTAAAATATCTGCAATTAAGAAGATGTATAAATTAGTAGCAAAAAATCCAAGTATTACAAGACCAACACTTAATATAAATGTACCAACTATCATCATTATTTTATAACCTAATTTAAATAGGTATTTTCCAAGTATTGGTGCAGCTACTGCATTAGCACCTACAAGTGGAATTAACATTAAACTTGCAAGTTCATCATTATATCCTAATGAAATCATTGCAAGTGAAGGTACAAATATTGTTGCAGCATTTATTATTCCTTCACATATTACAAGGATAGATGCTGTTGAGATTTCTTTATTTTTAAATAGATATATTGGAACAATTGATTCTGTTGCTCTTTTTTCTATTTTAATAAATATTGGTAATAATATTATAAATAATACTAAATATGGTAATACTTTTATTGAAAATAAACTATTAACAAAGTTTGATGAATCTATTTGATTTAATCCATAAGCAAATAGAGTACTACATAAAATTAATAATATTATTCCACTCCAATCAATATCTAAATGATTTGATTGTTCAAATTGTGGTAGTAAGAAGTAAGATAAAATTAATAATATAATTGATATTGGTATATTTATTGCAAAACACCAATTCCATCCAAATGGTATTATTGCTGCCCCTACTAATGGTCCAGCTACTGTTGAAAGTCCAAATGTTGCTCCTATTATTCCAAGTGCAGTTCCTCTAGATTTTATTGGGAAATAATCTCCAATAAATGATCCTACTACTGGGAAAAGTCCTCCTGCACCAAATCCTTGTATTATTCTTCCTATAAATATTACTTCCATTGAAGGTGCAATTGAAATACTTGCTGAACCTAATCCAAATAATATTATCTCAATAATATATAATTTTCTTTGACCATAAAAATCTGAAAATTTAGCCATAATTGGGGATCCAATCATAAATGCAATAATATATATTGTATAGATCCAAGATGATTCTCTTGATGTTATGTGGAAAGTGTTTTGTATTGGTGAAAGCACTGGTCCAACAATACCCATATCAAGACATCCCATAAATATTCCAATAAGAAATAATGAAAGTATTCGATTTCTTTCTTTTTTATTTAAAGTTACTGTCATGAATTTATTTCCTTTTTATTTTGATATTTTATATAATTTATTAAATTAAACTTATATTTTTTTTAGTTTAATTACATGTAATTTATTAATTTAAATTATATTTTCAACTTTTTTTTAGTTTAATTTTATTTTTAAGCTATTTATTGATTTGAATTCAATTTATTTTTTAGTTTAGTTTTGTATTATTAAATTAAATTCTTATTTTATAAGTTATTTTAATTTATTTATTAAATTAAAATTCTATTAGATACTTCAATTTATATCTTAAATTAAAATATTATAATGTATTTTAATTAAAAATTATAATATTAACATTTAAAATATTATTCTTGTTTTTATTTATACATTTTTTATTTAATTGAATTTTAAAATATGTAAACTGATTAAAAAACTAAACTTTTATTTATATAATTAAATAAAAAATATAATATAATAATTGTTTTAAATATAATATTTGAATTTTATTTAAAATTTAATTTTTATATGTTTTTTAATAAATGTTTTAATTTAATTAGTTTATTTAC
>NZ_MRCT01000186.1 GCF_002208625.1 Methanobrevibacter sp. 87.7 | reverse complement strand
ATATATTATTAACTTGTGTATAAAAAATTATTATTTAAACTAGTTTTTTTACATATTAAATACTTATAAATTTATATTTTTTAGATTAATTTATTTAGTTATATTTTTTTACTTAATAAATTATTTATACATTTTATTAAATTAGTTTAAGATTTATCTAATTTTATTATCAAGACAAAAGATTTATAAATGTATATTCATATAATTTTAATTAATAAATGATAATAGTAATATTTTATTAATTTATATCAATATTATATTAATTATTTAGTCGGTATTTAATGAATGTATTATAAATGTTTAAAATATTGTTATTTTTTGAATATTTGTAATTAATAGTAAATAATAATACTTGGAGGATAATATATTGCTTTTATTAATAAGTCCAATTAATCATGAAGAAGCTATAGAAGCTATTGAAGGTGGAGCAGATATTGTAGATGTAAAAAATCCTAAAGAAGGTTCCCTTGGAGCAAATTTCCCTTGGGTTATTAAAGATATTAGAAGTATTACTCCTTCTGATAAGTTAGTATCTGCAACTATTGGGGATGTTCCATACAAACCAGGTACTGTTTCTCTTGCTAGTTTAGGTGCACTTGTATCTGGTGCAGATTACATTAAAGTAGGTTTATATGGTACTCAAAATTATGAACAAGCTTTTGAAGTTATGAAAAATGTTGTAAAAACTGTTAAAGATGAATCTCCTGATACAATTGTTGTTGCAGCAGGTTATGCAGATGCTGATAGAGTTGGAGCAGTTTCACCTTGGGATATACCTAAAGTAGCTCGTGATTCTGGTGCAGATTTAGCAATGTTAGATACTGCAGTTAAAGATGGAAAAACATTATTTGATTTCATGACAATGGAAGATCTTGAAAAATGGGTTGCTGAAGCTCAAGAATACAATTTAAAAACAGCTCTTGCAGGTTCAGTTAAAAAAGAACAATTAAAACCATTATATGATTTAAATTGTGATGTAGTTGGTATTCGTGGTGCAGCATGTGTTGATGGAGACAGAAACACTGGTCATATTGATAGAACTGCAGTTAAAGCATTAAAAGATTTAGTTGATTCATTTAACTAAATTTTTAATTTTATATTTTTATTTGGTTTTTTGAGATTTTGTTTATCTGTTTTTTATGATGATATTTTCTGTTAAGTTTATATTTTACTTGTCTTGTTTTTATTTTTCTGAATTTTTTATAATTTTATTTTAAAACTGTGTTTTATTATTGTTTTTTGTATTTTTATATTTCTTAAAATTTAAAAAATATTCATACTTTAATTTATTATATTTTATTTCTTAATTTAAGATATTAGACTAATTTATATGAAATTTTATTAAAAAAACAATAAATTTATATTAAATAAAAGACATAACATTTATAATTATATTATACATGATATTTTTTTATATATTATAAAGAGTTATTTTTTTAGACTATATTAATATAATTCTATATTAATATAAATTGTAATTTTTTTATATTTTTTATTTAAATTCTAATAACTTTTTATATATTTTACAATTAAATTTATTATTTATTCGGTGAAAATAATGTTTTCAGAAAAAATACAAAATGCAAAAAGAGGATATACATATGATGACTTTCTTCTAATGCCTAATGCATCTCCTGTAGAGGCTAAACAGGTAGATACTAGTGTTAGATTAAGTGATAGAATAAAACTTAATATTCCTATTATGAGTGCAGCTATGGATAATGTAACTGAATCTGAACTTGCAATTGCTCTTGCACAAGAAGGTGGAATTGGTGTTATTCATAGGAATAAAACATTAGAACAAGAAGTTGAAGAAGTTAAAAAAGTTAAAATGGCTGAAGACATTACTATTCGTGATGTAGTTACTATTACTCCTGATTCAACAGTTCATGAAGTTCAAAAACTCATGGATGATCAGTCTATTAGTGGATTACCTGTTATGGATGGAGATACTATTATTGGTATTATTAGTCGTAGGGATGTTAATCCATTAATGAAATCTGGTAATGATAGAAAAGTAAGTGAAGTAATGACTTCAGATGTTGTTACTATTGATGAAAATACTTCTGCTGAAGAAGCTTTAGATATTGCATATGAACATAAAGTTGAAAGACTTCCTGTTTTAAATGATGGTAAACTTGTTGGTATTGTAACTATTCGTGATATTCTTAATCATAAAAAATATCCTAGTGCAGCAAGAGATAAAGATGGAAATTTATTAGTAGCTGCTGCTGCAGGACCATTTGATCTTGAAAGAGCTATGGCTTTAGATGAAGCTGGTGCAGATATTGTTTCTATTGATTGTGCTCATGCTCATAATTTAAATGTAGTTAAATTTGTTAAAACTATGAAAGAAAATTTAGATGCAGAATTATGTGTAGGTAATATTGCTACTGCCGAAGCTGCTGAAGATTTAATTGCAAATGGTGCAGATGCACTTAAAGTAGGTATTGGTCCAGGTTCAATTTGTACTACTAGGATTGTAGCTGGTGTTGGTGTACCTCAACTTACTGCTGTTTCTGATGTTGCTGATGTTGCTAAAGATTATGGAATTCCAGTTATTGCTGATGGTGGATTAAGATATTCTGGTGATATTGCTAAAGCTATTGGTGCAGGTGCAGATTGTGTAATGCTTGGTAAATTACTTGCAGGAACTTATGAATCTCCTGGTGAACTCACTGTAATGAATGGTAAAAAATATAAATCTTACCGTGGAATGGGTTCAATGGGTGCTATGACTGGTGGTTTCGGTGGAGGAGCTGACAGATACTTCCAAGAAGTTAAAGGAAATATGAAACATACTAAATTAGTTCCTGAAGGAGTTGAAGGAGTAGTTCCTTATAAAGGTACTGTATCTGATGTTATCTTCCAATTAGTTGGTGGATTAAAAGCATCTATGGGTTACTGTGGTGCTAAAGATATTGAAACTATGAAAAAAGTTGCAAGATTTGTAAGAATTACTCAAAGTGGTATTAAAGAATCACATCCACATGATCTTATAATTACTAATGAAAGTCCTAATTATCCAAACCTTGAATAATTAACTTTCTTACTTTTTTTATATTTTAAACACTTTTTTAAAATTAGTTTTTTATT
>NZ_MRCT01000185.1 GCF_002208625.1 Methanobrevibacter sp. 87.7 | reverse complement strand
GAAAAAATATTTTTTATTATTTTTTCCTTCTTTTTTTATTTTTAAATATTTAGTTTAATTTTTTTTAGTAAAAAAAAGTAATATTTAATTAGTAATTGTTTTTTTATTGATTGTTTTTGTGTTTTTTTTCTGTTTTAGTAATTATAATAATGTTTTTTTATAGTGTTGTGTTTTTCTTTTTTTTGTATTTTTAGTGTACTGTTTTTTGTGTTTTTAGTAAAAATAGTAATTTTTATTATTGTTTTAATTTTATTTTATCTTTTTTAATAAAAAACTAATATTATTTTTCTTTAATTGATTTTCTTTTAAATTATGTTTTTTATTTAATTTTTTTAATAATTTTAATTAATTTATTGAATATTTAATAATTTTAATAAATTGTTTTCTTAGAAGCAAATTATTATTAAATATAAAGTATATAATTAAATATAATTAATTTTAAAGAGTGGTAAAAATGAAAGTAGAAGATTTAATAGCTAAATGTCCTAAATGTGGATCAACTGATAAAACTGTACGTCGTAAAATTATTGATAATCATTTAGCACATGCTGAAACTGCTTATTTTAGATGTTCAAACTGTGGGTATGTATTTGAAAAAGGTGAAGACCATTCAAATGATCCTAAAGATAAAATTATTAAAGAATTAAACAAAATAATGTAATTTTGATAGAAATTATCTATTTTTTATTTTTAAACCATTAATTTTGGTTTAAATATTTTTATAAAAACAAACTTTATTATTTTTTTATAGTGATAAAATGCCATTTCATGTAATGATAATACCAACACTTAATTGTCCAGGTAACTGTAAATATTGCTGGGTTTCTGATAAACATGCAGAAGTAATGGATATTAATATTATTAAAGATATTAAAGAATGGTTAGAGACTTTTAGAAATAATGAACCTGTTCATTTTACTTTTCATGGTGGAGAACCATTAATTGCAGGATATGAATTTTATAAAGAAGCTTTTACAATTTTAAATCAATTAAAAAATATTAATGGATATTCAATGCAATCTAATCTTTGGCTTCTTGATGAAAATATTGTTAAATTATTAAAAGAGAATAATGTTGCATTAAGTACAAGTATAGATGGTCCTAAAGAGATTACAGATTATCAAAGAGGTAAAAATTATTTTGATAAAACTATGAAATCTGTAAAACTTGCTGAAGATAATGGATTATTTGTTAATTATGTATGTACATTTACTTCATATTCTAAAGATTATGCAGATGAAATTTATGATTTCTTTAAGGATATTCATGCAACTGTTAAAATACATTCTGCTCTTCCATCTTTAAGAGGAGATAATGCAGATCCATGGGCATTAAATCAAGAAGATTATGGTAAATTAATGGTTTCATTACTTGATAAGTATCTTTATGATCTTGAAGAATTCCAAATTAAAGATTTTGATCATATGGCAAAAAGTAGTCTTATTCGTCATGGAACTTTATGTACTTTTGCAAATTGTATGGGTGATACTCTTGCAGTAGGGCATGATGGTAATATTTATCCATGTTATAGATTTGTTGGAATGGATGAATATGTAATGGCTAATGTTAAAGATAAACCTAGTCCTGAAGATTTAAAAGATTCTGATGCATGGAAAAAATTAGAAGAATTTAATGCATATGTTGATGAAAATTGTAGTGATTGTAAATTTATTAAGTTCTGTAGAGGTGGATGTCCATATAATGGTATTGTAGCAAGTCATACTCCAAAAGCAGTAGATCCTCAATGTGATGCATATAAATTGATATTTTCAGATATTTCTAGAAGACAGAATAAAGACTTTTTAAAAAGAGGGATTCCTGGAATGCCTGGTATGGATAAACCTCAAGAGAAAAAAGATGATGAACCTTATTCAATAATGGATTTAATGATGAAACCATTATAGTATACTTTATATAATTATTATAAATAGAAATTATTTAAAAACAGCAATATTAATGATTTTGTAGGTAAGTATGGTTTTTATTTATAAATATCTTTTTATTAATGATTTTGTAGGTAAGTATGGTTTTTATTTATAAATATCTTATTAAAATTAATATTTAAAAAACATTTTATTATTTTAATCTTAAACTTAGGAGAATTGTAATTATGGTAAAAATTAAATTAGGACTTCCAAAAGGAAGTTTAAACAATGTAAATCGTGGAAATACTCATCAATTATTTGTTGATGCAGGTTATGAAATAAAAGGTTATGAACCTGAAAATGAAGATTATGATATTAAATTCTTAAATGATGAAGATATTGATGCATATTTAAATAGACCTCAAAGTTCACCTGTTGAACTTAATCGTGGTATGATTGATATTGCAATTGTAGGTGAAGATTGGGTAAAAGAAGAATCAGTTTTACAAGATAATGAAATAACTAAACTTGGAGATTTAAATTATGGTGAAACTAATCTTGTTGTAGCTATCCCTAATGATTCTCCATTTGATAATTTAACTGATTTCTTTAGATCATGTAAAGGAAGAGATAAACCTATTTTATGTTTTACAGAATATCCTAATTTAACTAGAAAATTTATTATGGAAAATGAAGGTTATCAAGAATTATTTGGAGATTCAATTCCTTTTGTACAAGTAAGAGGTTTAACTGATGGAGATAATAAACAAGTTCAAGTTATAAATTCTGATGGTGCAACTGAGACTTATATTTCAAAAGGTGCAGATTTCATTGTAGATAATACTCAAACAGGTTCAAGTCTTAAAAAAGCAGGTCTTAAACAAATTGAAGTAATTTTACATTCTTCAGCAGGTTTATATGCAGGTGTTGCATGTACTGGAGAGAAAATGGATAAAGCAAAAATGATTTTTGAACAATTATTAGGTGCTATTACTGCTAAAAAATATTTTGATGTTAAATTTAATATTGATAATTCAAAAGTAGAAGATATTTGTAAATATTTAATTGATAATAATTATTGTTCCCATGAACCTACAGTAAATAAAGGTAAAAATTATTCTCAAATTAATGTTTTAATTAATAAAAAATCTTTCCCTGAAATGTTAGATGGAATAACTAGTAGGGGTGCATCTAGTGTTATTAGATCTGATGTAAAACAGTATGTAATTTAAATTAATTTAATATATTTATATTATTTTAATT
>NZ_MRCT01000184.1 GCF_002208625.1 Methanobrevibacter sp. 87.7 | reverse complement strand
TTTTCTTTTAAGTGTTTTATTTTAAATTTTAAATTTTCTATTTTTTCTTATTAAAATTTCCTTATTTTTTAGAAATTTTTTCTTTAATTTTTATTTATTTGTAATAATAATTTTACATAATTTTTTTTATAACAATGTTTATATATGATGTTCAAAAATTTATTATTATATTTTAATAATCATAATAATCATTGTGATTTTTTATTTTTTTTACAATTTGATTATTTAAAATATTTTTATTTTTTTTTTTAAAAACAAAAAGGTGATTTAATGGAGAAGAAAACCGCAGGAATAATTATAGCAATTGTTATAATTATTGCTTTAATTGGAGGTTATGTATACTTTGCACATCCAGATGAAATCACTGTAAAAATAGGATACTTACCTTCAGATCATGATTCTGCTTTATTTGTTGCACAATCTCAAAAATTATATGAAGCACAAGGAATTAATGTAGAAACCTCACAATTTAATAATGGTGGGGACTTAATGACCGCTATGGCTAGTAGTGATATTGATATTGGTTATCTTGGTGTAACTCCTGCTTTATCTTCTATTTCCAAAGGTGTACCTATTAAAATTATTTCTGGTGCACAAATGGAAGGTAGTGGTATTGTAGTAGCTAAAAACTCATCAATTAACAGTATTGCTGATTTAAAAGGTAAAAAAGTAGCAACTCCGGGTGAAGCATCTATCCAATATATGCTTTTAGACTATGCTCTTAATAAAGAAAACATTAACATTTCTGAAGTAAATCCTTCAGCTATGAAAGTTGCTCAAATGAATGATGCTCTTAGAACTGGTAAATTAGATGCAATTGTAACTTATGAACCATATGCTTCTATTGCAACTAATGCAGGTTATGGTAAATTATTAGAAAATTCATCAGAAATCATTCCTGATCATCCATGTTGTGTAGTTGTAGCTAGTGATAAATTTATTAAAGAACATCCTAAAGAATTAAAATCTATTTTAGCTATTCATGAAAATGCAACTAAATATGTTAATGAACATCCTAATGATGCTGCTAAATTATTACCTAGTGATATAGTACCTAATGCAACTCTCGAAGGTCAAATTTTAAGTAATATTAACTTCGTTTCAGGATTAAATGATTCATACAAAAAATCAGTTATGGATTTCATAAATTATATTGTTTTTATTATATTAAAAAAAGTTATTTTTATATATTATTTCAATCTATCTTATTATTATAAAAGTATTTTTACTAATAATAATTTTAATATTATTTTTCTTTAAGATTATAGATTATTATTTAAAAATACATGTTTATTAATTAATTATAATTTAATTAAGTCTTAAATTATTATTTTAAAGAATTATTGGAAATTAAATTATATTTAAATATTGTAAATTAATTAGAATTTTTAAAAATTATTTTTAAAATTTCTGTAATTAATATGTTGTAGAATTTATTTTAATTTAAAAATTATTATTATCAAGTGATTTATTTGAATTTTAAAAAATATGGATTACCATTAATATTACCATTAATCGTTCTTATTGTTTGGTATTTAATAACTGATGGTTTGTCATTATTACCTAATTATATATTACCAAGTCCTGTATCAGTTTGCCAATCAGCTTATACTATTTGTGTTAATGGTCGTTTACTTAATAACACTATCAGTACTTTGATTAAAGTTTTCTTAGGTATTATTATTGCTGCTATTGTAGCTATTCCATTAGGTATATGTTTCGGATATTCTGAAACTTTAGATAAATTTACCTCTTTAATGATAAGTATATTAAGACCTATTCCACCTATTGCTTGGATTCCATTTTCAATTTTATGGTTCGGAATTGGATTAAATTCTGCTGTATTTATTATATTTATGGGTTGTGTTTTCCCACTTCTTGTTTATACAATTGATGGTGTAAAAAGAACTCCAAGAATTTTAATAGAATCTGCAGAAACATTAGGTGCAGATAATATGACTATATTAAGAAAAGTTATTTTACCTTCATCTGTTCCATATATTATTTCTGGACTTAAAGTTGGTGTAAGTATTGCATTAATGTGTACAATTTCTGCAGAGATGATTGGTTCAAGTACTGGTTTAGGTTATATGATTTTAACAGCAAGTAACTTATTTGATCCAGGTACAACTGTAGTTGGTATGTTAGTTATTGGAATTATTGGAATTGTATTTGATACATTCTTTGGAAAATTACAAGATAGAATATTTTGGTAAATTATTAAATTTAATTATTCTATTATTAATTTAAAGTATTATTTGGCTTTTTATTTTTAAAATAAGCTATTTATTTACTTTTTATTTATTATAACTATTAAATTTAGAATAATTATTTAGTATTTTATTGAATTAATGTTTAATGGGGATTTAATTTGACAATCGAAATAAAAAATTTAACTAAAACTTTCAAAAACAATAATGATAATGAAGAAAAGACAGTTTTAGATAATTTAAACCTTACTTTTGAAGATAAAAAGTTTATTTGTTTAGTTGGTCATTCTGGTTGTGGAAAAACAACTTTACTTAGATTAATTGGAGGATTAGATAATCCTAGTTCTGGTGAAATTCTTGAGGATGGTAAATTGGTCAATGGACCTTCAACTAATAGGGGATTTATTTTCCAACAATACTCCCTTTTTCCTTGGATGACTGTATTTGATAATGTAATGTTTCCTTTAAGAGTTAAAGGGGATGTTGAGGAAAAATCTAAACAAAGAGTTGAAGCATACCTTAAAGGTGTTGGATTAGAAAGTGCTAAAGATTTATATCCATACCAATTATCTGGTGGTATGAAACAAAGAGTAGCTCTTATTAGAACTTTAATTAACCATCCTAAAACTGTGCTTATGGATGAACCATTTTCTGCTTTAGATATGTTAACTAAACATGATTTACAAGATAAACTTTTAACTGCAGTAAGTAAATATAATACAATTATATTTGTAACTCATGATATTTCAGAGGCTACTTATTTAGCAGATGAAATTGTTGTTATGGGTAGATCTGGTGGGGAAATTAAAGATATTATTAATGTTGATGTTCCTCGTCCAAGAAAAAGAAATGATCCTGAATTATTAAAAATTCAAGATGAAATTTCAGAATATTTATAATTTTTATTTTTTTATTTTTTTTTAAAATGAGCTTTTTTTATT
>NZ_MRCT01000183.1 GCF_002208625.1 Methanobrevibacter sp. 87.7 | reverse complement strand
AAACAACAAACCCACAAAAAAACAAGAAAAAAGAAATAAAAAAACAACAAACCCACAAAAAAACAAGAAAAAAGAAATAAATTTAATTATTCTTCATAATCAAATTTACCTTCATATTCTAAACAACCTTCTTTAAGACCTCTTTTAATACTAGATACACTTCTTTCTCTATCATGCATAATAACAGGCCCAATATGAAGAATAATATCTCCTGGTTTTGAATATTTAATACAAAGTTTAGAACCATTTTCCATAGTATCTGCAACTACACCTTTAGCTTTAGTATTTTTAGAACCTTCAATAATTGCTTCTGCAGCAGACATTTCTACTTTTTGATCAACTTCATTAAATCCAGTTGCAACTATTACATTAACATATTTACCACAAAGTCTACCTACTTCTTGTTTATCTCTTTTAGTTGTAGTATCAAAGTTATCTAATAAAAGAACAACATTATCATCTTTAAAGTATTCCATAGTAAGTCTCATACCTTCATATAAAAATGCAGAATCAAGAATTACTTCACGACCATTATATTTACCAATATTTTCCATATGAACTTCAAGACCTTTAAATTTACTTAAAGCTTTAATAATAGATTTTTCACTTAAACCATAAGTTAAAGCTGCTGCAGCAGCAGCAGTTGCATTTTCATAGAAATAACTTTTCATATGGAAAGGTGAGGTGAAACTTCCATTAATTGGACCAACACCTGTTTTTAATTTATCAACATCATATTTAATTTCAATAGAACCTTTAGAACCAATACCTATAAAATTACAGAAACTTGTATCCCATTCAGGGTTTTCCCATCCATAATACAATACATCATCTCTATTAGTACGTTCTTCAAGAAGTTCTTTTAAATGATTACTTGCAATTAATGTTTCACTATCACGAGCTATGAAAAGTTTTCTATTGATATATTTATCCATAGATCCTCCAAACTCAGATAAATGATCTTCATGAATATTTAAGAATATTCCAACTTTTATATTAATATTTGGGAAAAGTCCTGCAGTTCCATGAGGAATTTCAAATACACATATATCACATTCATCATTTTTACCATTAACAATACCATCAACTATTACTTCACTTACAAGATTTTGATTAAGTGATGAACATGACCATACATTATATCCTGCAGCTTCAAAGATAGTAGTAGTAATATAAGTTGTTGTTGTTTTACCCATAGTTCCAGTAATACCTATAATATCTAAAGTAATTGAATCATTAATGAATTCACTAACCATTTCATTTGTTAAAACTTTAAAATTTAATTCTTGAACTTTTTTATAGGCATAAGATGTTTTTGGTAAAGTTGGAGCCATATATACATAATCAATATCATTAAACTCTGGTTTTGGATTTCCTAAATCTAATATTACTCCTTCACTTTCCATTTCTAAAAGTCTTTTTTTAAAATCTGGATGAAAATCATCTAATTTTTTAGGATCAGTAATTTCAACATGATTACCTAAATGATTTAATAATCTTGCAACAGGTCTTCCTGCATTTCCAGCTCCAATAATTTTATAATTCATAATATTTACTTCCTAATACAATTGATAAATAATAATTATAAGTTAAAAACTCTAATAAACTATAAAGTTTATTTAAAAAATATATATTCTTATAAAGTTTATTTAATAAATAAATTTAAAATATGTATTTTAAGTCTATTTAAAAAATAAATTTAAGATGAACATATAAAGTCTATTTAAAAAAATAAAAATACTATTCAAAAATTAATAAATTTTCAACATCGTCATATTTTACATCTATGCCTCCCATAGATGGTACATAGTTAGCTGCCTTTGCAGAATTTACACCAATTACTTTATATCCTAAGTCTTCAATTGGAGCAACTACCATACAAGTATCACATACTATATGTCCACCAGCATTTTCAATAATTTTTGTATAACCCATTCTATCTGCAGATGCTTTAATATTAATTGAAGTACAAATCCATAATTCATTTTTAATTTTTTTACCATTAACAATATCTGCAAGATTTTCAATTTCCCTAAGAGAAGCATGAGGACAACCTAAACATACAAGATCTGCATCTTTATCACTTGTAGATAATTTAGATCTAGTATCTTTAATATCAGAACTACTAATATTAATTGAATCATTAACTTCTTCAACACCTACATTTTTATATTCTGGAGTAACTCCTTCAACTTGATATAATGCTACTGCACCAGATGAAGCAAGTGCTGCACCTAAAGTCTTAAGATCATCATTAGTAACTTTTTGATTATCACTTAACTTAAAGTATGGAACACCATCTTTTACTATTTGACCAACTGCATAACCTAAAGCACCAAAATCAGCACCTTTTAATTCAGTATCAACATCAACTTTCAAAGTAACTTTTCTATTTTCATCTAAATGAAAACCATATAATGGTGTTTTACCACATATTGCTGCTGCAAGAGCACCAGGTCCACCTTCACGATTAGTTCTTGCACCAATTACAGAGTTAACATATGCAACTGCAGAAGATTCACTCCATGAAATATGATCTCCAAATCTTGGAACATTTCCAATTAAATAAGGAGTGCAAGTACAAGTTGTATTAATACCAAGTTTACCATATGCATCTACAATTTTATTTTGTTTATCTGCAAAAAATTCTGAAAAACCTAATTCTTTCCAATTATCTAAGTCAACACCTGCAGGATTTAAAGTTGATGGTATACTTGCTTTAGCTTTAGTATCTAAAGCTAAATCTTCTAAATATTCTAAACCTGCTTGACCAATAGTTTTATAAGATACACCTGAAACTTGTGCAGAGCTAATGTCTACAAATTTTTCAGCACCATAAATATCCCCTAAAGCTATTAAAATATCCATACTTTTTCTAATAGTCTCTCCATATTCACCATTAGACATCTTTTCTTCTTCTGGAGTTAAAAACATATTATCCTCTTAATTTATTATTTATCAAATGAGATTTAAACAAATAAAGTCTATAAACTTTATAAATTTATATAAATTATTAATAATTTTTCTAAACTAAACATTTATAAATTTAGTAAATCTCTTAATTCTTATTAAAAATAATAATTTAATTATAATAAGATTTGTTTATTATAATTTTTATATTTTTAATAAAAATTAAAAAAATAAGTTTAATAAATTTTATAATTTTATCTCAAAATATAAAAAATTCAATTAAATATTTGTAAAGTAATCT
>NZ_MRCT01000182.1 GCF_002208625.1 Methanobrevibacter sp. 87.7 | reverse complement strand
AAAAAAAAATAACTAAATTAAAAAAACAAGTTAAAAAACAAAAAACAACAGAAAAATAACTAAATTAAAAAAACAAGTTAAAAAACAAAAAACAACATACAAAATTAATTAAAAACTAGAAAAAAAACAAAAAATAAATCTCTATAAAAAATTAGTTAAAATTATAAAAATATTAAATAAATTAAATTTAAAAAATAATTAAAAATTAAAAAATAGTAAAGAAGATAGTATAAAACTAATCTTTTTTATTTTCAAAGTCATCTAAGGTCTTATTTGAATTTTTATGATTATCTTTTTTAGATTTATCACTTACATCTTCAACTTTAGATTCCTTTTTAAGCTCATTGATTACTTTTTTCTCTTTATCTTCTTTAAGATTATTTATTTTAGACTTTTTATCTTCAATTTCTTTAGGTATATCTTCAACAATATGGATATTACCATTTTCAACTATTTCAGAATTTTTATCATCAGATTTAGATTCTTTATCATCATCAGAATCCTTATCATCAGAATCTTTAATATTATCCTCTTTTTTCTTATATTTATTTACATCAAAACCTTTTGTAAATTTAGCATAAGAATCAATGTCTGTTTTAGAAGATTTTGCTGATTTTCTTGATCTAACTGTATTTTTCCAGCCATAATAAATTTTATCTACAAACATACCAAGAATTGCAAAGATTATACCAATAATACCAGAAATTATATAAGCAGCCCATAATGGAGGCATTGTATTTTTACTTTTCTCAACAAAAGTTTCAACAGGTCCTTCTACTGTTGAAAATGGAATACCTGCTTCTTTCATGTTTTCTTCAACAGTATCAACATCATTAACATTCACATGTGCTTGAAGTCTAAAAGTTGTTGATAATGCATATAATGCATATGATTCAGATAAAAATTCTTCTAAATCATCTTTCATAGCTATTGGATCAGTATCATTTTTAACAGTTACATTAATAATACCTTGTTCACTGTTTATTTTAACATCTTTAACATGAGATGATTGATTGATGTTATGCATTATACTGTCTTTAATATAATCTGAATAATTCGAAGAGAAATTACTTGTCATTATCATTATACCTGACGTAGTAACTCCTTTTACACCTGGAACCTTTTTAATATTATTTTCCATATCTGTTATATTATTATCTGCTTGTGAACCTACATCTACATTAATGTATTCATCTTGTCCCGTAATCATTGCATCAACAGTACCAATTAATGCAGGAAATTCATCATAGACTGGGCTTATGAAAAATACACCACCAATTGCACCTAGTATAAATCCTATTGCAAGAATTCCAACTAAATCTTTTTTATCTAAATAAGGACTTAATACCGCTACAGAGAAAATGAATACCATTAAGAGTAGAAATAGTATAACATATAATAATATCATAAATACATCCATAGATTCACTCTCATAAAATTATATAAATTTTTAATTAGGTATATGTTTTTTAAAGTAATTATAAACTACTGTATATCTAATTTTAAACATGATATATTAATTAAAAATTATATTAATTTTTAGAATTCATTAAATATAATATTTTTTAATTTTATTAATATAAAACTATTATTTAAAAATACTTAATGAATATAAATTCTAATATTTGATGTATTATCTGGCCATTCAATTATTATTTTATTAAATCCTTTACTTAGTTTAATTTGAGGATTATTAAGATTATTACACTCTGTATTTAATTCTATATTTTTAATTGTATTATCTGATAATTTCAGACTCGTACTAACTTTATTATATGAAAAACTTATAATACAATCTTCAGGGATTGTTAAAAATATTACTCTTTTTGAACCAGATCCAGATGCATAAACTTCATTTATTCCTTTTACAACCTCAGATAATTCTGCTTTAGTATTATAAACATGAGTAACATCTATTGTATAATCAAGTGATGTTGATATTAATGGAATAAATATTATTGTAATTAAAGTTAATGATATTATAAAGATAAATAAATATTCAATAGACAATTGGCCTCTATTTGATTGTATTAAATTCATATAAACCACATAATCCAAAATTATAAAAATAAATAAATTATTTATCTAAATTAAACTTAAATAAAATAAATTTAAAATAAAAAAATAAATAAATTATTCATTTAAATTAAATTCAAATAATTAATTTTAAAATAAATTAAAACAATAAAATACTAAATTTCCATAAAATAATGTTATTAAGTAACCAATACATATTATTGGTGCAAATGGAATTTCTATTTTTATAAAAACATTTTTACTAATTAAATTATTATCTTTAAGATACTTTAAAATCTTAATATCATCAACACTTAAACCTGCAGAAGTTTGAGATTTTATAATAAATTCATTATTAAACTCTTTTATATAAAAATTATTCATATTACTAATATTATTTAAAATAAAATCATATGCAATTTTATTATTAAAATTTGTTTTATCTAAAATCATTCCTTCTTTTAATTCAGATATAGGAACAAGATATGTTGAAAACCTATTTGTAGAATTTAAGATATTAAAACTTAAAATTTCATATTTAATCCTAGTAATTAGATCTTTTTTATTATTTTTTAGTTTAAATATTAAAAGATATATGAAAATAAATGGAAAAGAAATTAAAAGACTATTTAATATTAAATCTAAAGTAAAAGGCCAAAAATGAAATAAATGATAATAATTTGATGGAATCATAAAAGCTATTCCAGTAAGTAGTTTAACATCACCACCAGCCCATAAACCTAAAATCCATAATAAATAAGAAATTATGAATATTGATATACCTGAAATTAATGAGGAGATTATGAAATATGGATTTTTAATTGATATTGTGAGAAATAAATTATAAAATAAACCAAGTAAAATCAATATTAAATTCAATTTATTACTGATAATATTATATCGTATATCTGTATGCTGCAATAATAGTAGAAAATAAAACTACAATTACTGGAATAATAAATATGTCCATGAATAAAAATAGTAGTAAAATAGAATAATATCTTAATCATTTAGTCTTTAAATAAAATATTTAATTTAATTTTATTATGAGTTTTAAGTAATTTTTATTATTAAAATTCATAGAATTAACTAATAATTTCTTATTAATTAAAATTTAATAATTTTAGATTAAAATTTATATTAATAAAATAAAACCTATTTTAATAAAAAAACTATAATAATCTAATTTAAACTAA
>NZ_MRCT01000181.1 GCF_002208625.1 Methanobrevibacter sp. 87.7 | reverse complement strand
GAATTATTGGAAATTTTTATTTTAGAATAGTTTTTTTTAGTTTTAATTTTTTGTATTATATTTTATTTTTTAATAAGTTTTTTTATTATATTTAAAATAAGTTTTAAAATTATTAAGTTTATAAATTAAATTGTGTTTTAGATAAAATAAGTTTTAAAATTATTAAGTTTATAAATAAATCGTGTTTTAAAATTATTATTAAAAAGGAGTAAAATAATTACTTAGTAAGTAATTAAAAAATAGATTTAAAATAATTTAAATTTATTTGGATTTACTGCACCTGCTTTTATAAATAAGTAGATGTATGATAAATCTAATGCAAAAAATACTAAGGAAATAATTAATTGATTAATACCAGCACTTCTTGCTTCTGCATCTCCTTTACGTGTTATATTATATATTGCAAAGAATATTCCAATAAATGGTATTAATATTGATAATATATAACCATAAATTATTGAATTTTGATGCTCTGATTGTTCAACTACTTCTAAATAATTGTATGTAACATTATCTTTTTTAGTTTGAAATTCAAATCCACATTTTGGACAGAATCCATAACTTAAATTATATATTCTACTATGGCATTGAGGACATTGAACAGCTTTTACTTGTATTCTTCTGTACTTTGGTTCCTCAATCTTATAGTGATATCCACATTTTGGACAAAATCTTGAATCATCGTCTGTTTCTGTATTACATTGAGGACAACGTTTAACCATTCTATAGCCTCCTTTTATTTTATATTACTAAATAATACTATATTATATTTAAATATTATACCTTTTGGTTTTCTTAATTTTTATTATTTAAGTTTTTAAATCTATTGTTTTCTAATTTAATAGTTAAAATTTAAATAAATTTTAAAATCTATTGTTTTTTAATTTAATAGTTTAAAAACAAATAAAGTTTAATATAATATTTTTTTAATTATATTACTATTTATTATATATAATCTTTTTTAGATTAAATTAATATAACTATAGTTATATATATTATATTAGCTAATATTTATACATAGATTAATTATTTGGAATTTTTTATTATAAAATAAATATTTATTAATTAATAGTACTAATTGTGTATTTTATTATAAATATCAATTATTTTAAAATACTGATTGTATATTAAAGTAGTAATTAATTAAATTAAAGTTTTTAAAAAATAAAATATTGATTATTAAATAAAAATCATTATATGTAAAGTAATTTAAATTAAATATTATATATTAAGTTTTAATAATAATAATAATTTTAAAGTAGGGATTAGAATGAAACAGAAATCAGTTGGTCAAGTTCAAACTAAATTTTTTAATATTGATGAAGAACTTCATTTAAAGTCTGGCCAAACTTTAGATCATGTAACTATAGCATATGAAACTTATGGTGAATTAAATAAAGAAAAGAATAATGCTATTTTAGTCTGTCATGCACTAACTGGTGATGCTCATGCTGCAGGTTGGCATGAAGGTGATAAAAAACCTGGATGGTGGGAGATAATTATTGGTCCAGGAAAAGCTTTAGATACTAATAAATATTTCATCATATCATCAAATGTTTTAGGTGGATGTAAAGGAACTACAGGTCCTGCATCTATAAATCCAAAAACCAATAAGGAATATGGACTTAGTTTCCCATTTATCACTATATCTGATATGGTACATGCACAAAAAAAATTAGTAGATTCATTTGGAATTAAAAAATTATTATGTGTAATTGGAGGAAGTATGGGTGGTATGCAAGTTCTTCAATGGGCTATAGATTATCCAGATTTTATTAAAAAAATTATTCCAATTGCAACTACAGCAAGATCAACTCCACAACAAATAGCTTTTAATGAGGTTGCAAGACAATCAATAGTTAAAGATCCTAATTGGAATTGTGGAGATTATTATGATGGTCCACATCCTGAAGATGGTTTATCTGTAGCACGTATGATTGCACATATTACTTATCTTTCAGAAGAATCTATGTATCAGAAATTTGGTCGTGACCTTCAGGATAAAAATGAGTTAAGTTATAATTTTGATAGTGATCCTGATTTTCAGGTAGAAAGTTATCTTCATCATCAAGGTGAAACTTTTGTTAAAAGATTTGATGCTAATAGTTATCTTTATGTAACAAAGGCAATAGACTATTTTGATCTTGCAGATAATAATTCACTTGTAGATGGACTTAAAAATATTAAAGCTAAAACACAATTAATATCAATTGATTCTGATTGGCTATATACTACAGAACAATCTGCTGATATTTTAAAAGCTCTTCAAGCAAATGGTGTTGAGGTTAATTTTACTGAGATTACTTCAAGTAAAGGTCATGATGCATTCTTTATTGAGGCAGGACAATTAAATTATATTATTAGTCAATTCTTATCTGATAATGTTGTAGAAGATTTAATGGAAACTAATATTCCAACACTTAATTATGATGGAACTCTTAAAGATGCTGCTAAATTAATGTTAGATGAGCATTTAACTCATGTACCTATTGTTAGGAATAAAAAGTTAATTGGTATTATTACTTCATGGGATTTATCTAAAGCAATAGCTATTAATTGCAATGATTTAAAACAGGTTATGACTACTGATGTTCAATTTTGTACTCCAAATGAAGCTATTACAGATATTGCAAATCAAATGAAAAAGTATGATATTTCATGTATGCCTGTTGTTAATAGTAGATTAGAAGTTGTTGGTTTAATTTCTACTGATTTAATAAGTCATTTAGTAAGTAATTTATAATAAGCATTTTATATTTTACTTTCTTATTATTTTTTAATAGGTAGTTTATTAGTAAGTATAATCTTTTTTATTAAATATTATTATACTACTTATTTTTAATTTGAAGCTATTTTTTTATTAAATTTTTTTTAGTTAATTCATATTTAAGCTATTTTTATGTAATTTAAGTTTTTTATCAAATATTTCAAATTTTTATTTGAAGCTATTTTTAAGTAATTATTTAAAATTTTAAATTTTATATACTTAAGCTATTTTTATAAACAATCATTTTAAGTCTTTTAAATCATTTTTATTTAGTTTATTTATATAAAAATTTATTTTAATTTTTTAATCATTAAGTTTTAATTAAATAAAGTATTCTATTAAGTTTAATTTTTAATTTCTTAATTATTTTTAGTAAAAAGTAAAATAGTTTTTTGTTTAATTTTATAATAAATTATTGAATGTATTAATATATTTTTCTAAAAAATTATATGTAATTATGAACAGTGTATTATAA
>NZ_MRCT01000180.1 GCF_002208625.1 Methanobrevibacter sp. 87.7 | reverse complement strand
TTTTTTGTATAATTCTATTTTTCTTGTTTTTAAATTGGTATTTTAATAGTATTTTATTAGTATTAAATAGCTAAAGATTAAAAGTTATAGAAAATAAGTTTATAATTTAAAATATTATAAAACTAGTATAATTTAATAAAAAAAGTATTTTGTTTATGATTTAAAGTTTTTTTAAAAAAAGAAATTAATTGAATAATTATTATAATTATTCAACTGTAACATTGTAGGATTTAGGTTGTACTTTTGGTATAGTTAATGTAACAGTACCTTTTTTGTATTTTGCTTTACTTTCTTTTGTTTTAATTTTTTTAGATAATGGTATTATCCTTTTTGCTTTACCTGTAATTCTTCCTTGGATTAAATATTTAAGTTCTTTTTCTTCCTCTTCCTCTTCTTTATCTCCATCTTCAACTGCGTCAGTTGCGATTTCTTTAAGTTCATCTTCGAAAGATTGGAATTCACAGGTGATAATAACAGTTTGTTCTTCAATAGTTACATTTACAGAGTCTTTAGAAGATCCTGGGATATCTGCTTTGATGTAATAATTTTCTTCATCTTCAAGTAAGTCTACTTTTATTTTTGAGATTGAGGTATCCCTGTAATCTCTAATCATATTATCGATTTCTTTTCCTGCGGATTTTACACTATCTACAATATCGTCTGCTGCTTTTTGTGCTCTTTCTTTACTTTTTGAGTAATCATAACTATCCATGATTATTTCCTCCTTTAGTATAATATAACTTATATTAGTTATGTATAATTATATTCTTTTTTTATTAATATTTTGTTATTTTCATATATTTTCTTTAATATTAATTTAAATAGTATTTATTATATTATTTAATTATTTTTTATAGTTTTTATATTTTTTAGAATATGTTTTTCTTTATTTACTTTATTTTATGATTTTTATTTTTATGTTTTTGTAAAGATATTTTAGTTTTATTTAGTTAATTAAAATAGCTTTTAGATTTATTCTTATAATAATTTTTAATTAATTTATAAAAATTCTAAATATTTTAAAATTTAGTATTTTTATTATAGTATATTTAAATTATTATATTGTTTTGAGATTTAATTTATTGATTATTTTTAAAAGTAGTTTTTTGTTTTAATTATTAAAACTTAGTTTTAAGTTTAATCTAAATATTATATTCTTAAATTTTCTAAAAAAAGTAGTTTAATTTTTAATTATATTTTAATAATAGATAAAAAAAGTAAAAATTTATAATTTAATAGTAATCATCATCTTCCTCTTCATCACGAGGTATTTTTTTAATACTATCAAATTTTTTAAGTATTTCTACACCACTACCATCGTAAGCAGAGATTATTAATGGATCTTCTGTTTTATCAATAAACCCTTTAATATATTCATAATTCTTACCTTTACTTTCATATTCTGTAAGGTCAATTTTATTAAATAATGGGATAAATGGTATATCAAAAATCCTTTTAATTTCAGTATATAATTTATATTGGTTTTCAAGATAGTAACCACATGTTTCTGAACTATCAAAAATAAATAAAATTGTATCAGCTAAATCTTCAAGTGCTACAATAGCATTTAATTCAATATCATTCATATCACTTATAGGTCTATCAAGTAATCCCGGAGTATCTATAATTTGAATATCATTCCAATGTCTTTCAATATGTCCTATTTGTATACCTTTAGTTGTAAATGGATAATTTGCAACTTCTGGTTCAGCACTAGTTAATTGTCTAAGTAATGTAGATTTACCTACATTTGGGAATCCTGCAATTACAACTGTTTTTGCATCAAAATTAATTGTTGGCATATTTCTTAATCTTGATTTAGCATAATCTAAGAAATCAAGATCTTTAGATATTTTTTTAATTACTGAAGAAATTCTACCATATGCTTGTTTTCTTAATTTACTTGCTCTATCTGGTGCTGATCTTCTAATTTTTTGTCTGTATTGTTCTTCTAATTGTGCAATAATTCCATAAGCCCAATTAACTGCACCTAAAGATTGTTTAAGAGAATCTACACCTACAGTAATATCAATATAATCTTGATAAAAGACAGGTAATTCTTCAATTTCCGGGGTACGGTCTAATATCATTTTTAATTTATCTTTAATTACTTGACAAGCAGTTGTAACCCTTACTTCTTCAACTCTTTTTCCTTTAATGTGTTTAGGCATTCTTTCAGATCTTTTCATATCTGCTGCCTTTTTTCCTCTTGAAAAACCTTTATCTAAGATTTCATCAATTGTTGGTATTGTTGGTATCATCATAATATCACTAATTAAAAATTGTAAAATAAGTTTTTATAGATTTTTTATTTAAAATCTATAAAATGTTTTTTATTATTTTCCTTTTGTGGAATTTATAAAATAGTTTTTTTCTATTTTATTATTTTCCTTTTGTGGAATTTATAAAATAGCTTTTATATTTTATTATTTTCTAAAATTTAATAAAATATATTATTATTTTACTTAAATTAAGTAAAATAAATTAATTTAAATAATTTCATCAAATATTTGTCCTTGGAACTTATATATTTCTACAGGTTCACTAAACCATGCATTTGGTGAAAGGCCTGCTTTTAGACAAGTATGTGATAAAAATTCCTCTTTATCCATATCATTTTCTGTTGCAACTTGTGGTAAGAGTAATCCTTTTGAGTATCCTTCTTCAACTATTAAACCATCTTCTCCAATAGTAATTTTATTTGGATAATCATGTGGATTATCAACTTCAATAAGTTCTGGTTTTGTTAAAACAGTAAGTTCAATCCTAATATCTGAAAGTTCACTTGTTTTTAAAATTGGGAATCTGTAATCAGAAACGGCAGCAGATATTGCAGAATTAATTGTAGCTTCAATTAGTGGCATAACTGGTTCTGAATAACCAATACATCCTCTTAAATTATTATTTTTGTTTAAAGTTACAAAAACACCTAATTTTTCAAATAAATATTTTGGACAATCTTTTGGTGCACCAATTTTAATTCTGTTATCTAAATATAGTTCAATAGCTTCTCTAGCAACATCTATAAGATATTGGCCATCTTCTTCAGTTAATACCATTTTATCACCTAAATTTATTTATAGTTAATAAAATAAAACCTATTTTTAGGTTTTTTAACTTTTATTAAATTAATGAACTTAAAAATATTAAGACAATTATTTAAATTATTCTTTAAGTTAAATTTCAATAGAGCTAATTACTATTTAAGATAATTTTAAATTTTTATACTATTTATATTTTTTAAAAATAC
>NZ_MRCT01000179.1 GCF_002208625.1 Methanobrevibacter sp. 87.7 | reverse complement strand
ATTTAATAATAAAAGAATATTAAATATGAAAAAAGTATTTTATAATAATAAAATTATGTAAAATACTAAAAATTATTAATAATTAAAATAAAATTATAATAAAAAATATCTTTTAGAAATAATTAAATAAACATTATTTCAAGTAAATTTAGTATAAAATAAAAATTTTTAAAAAATATATTATAAAAATAGTAAAGTTTACTATTAAAGATAATATACTTAAAATTATATATTTATAATAAATTCATTACATGTTATAAAAACGAGGTGTTTACATGGACAATGAAAAAATTGTAAAAGGTACCACTACTGTTGGTATTACTTGTAAAGATGGAATTGTTTTTGCATCAGAAAGAAGAGCTAGTATGGGTAGTTTAGTAGCTCATAAAGTTGCAAAAAAAATATTTAAAATTGATGATCATATAGCAGCAACTATTGCTGGTAGTGTTGCAGATGCACAAAATTTAATGAAAGTAATGCGTGCAGAAGTTTCATTATATAATTTAAGAAATGGAGAACCAATCAGTATTGATTCTGCAGCTACTTTAACTGGAAATATTTTACACTCACAACCAAGAGGAGTACAAATCCTTCTTGGAGGTGTAGATGATGAAGGTTCATCTATTTACTCTTTTGATGCTGCAGGAGGAGTAATTAAAGATACATTTATATCTACTGGATCTGGATCTGTATTTGCATACGGTGTCTTAGAAGATAGATTCCATGAAGATTTAAGTATTGATGAAGGTATAGAAATTGCATTAAGAGCAATTAAATCTGCTACTGAACGTGATACTTTCTCTGGAAACGGATTCTTAGTAGCTACTGTTACAAAAGATGAAGGATTCAAAATGTTAGACAAAGAAATAGTTGAAGCAAAAGTAGAAGAAATTAGTAACTAATTTTATTAATTTTTTATTTTAACTTATTTTTTTCATAATAAATTTTATAATGAATAAATAATTATTCATATACTTAATTTAGAGTTAAATTAACTCTAAACTTATTATTTTTAAATTAAAATGTTTAGTTAATAAATCATTAATTATAACTAAATATTATTTTATTAATCAATTATTTAAATACTTAATAAATAATTGAGATTTAAATTATAAAAATAAATTATTAAATATAATTTTTAATTCTAATAGACTATTTTTCAAAGAAGTGATTATATGGCTTCAGAAATCTTAGAAGAAACAAAGAAAACAATTATAGACAGATTACCTGAAAGGGTAAAAGTTGCTAAAGTTGAATTTGAAGGGCCGGAAATTGTAATTTATACAAAAAATCCAGAAATTATAACAGATAATGGAGACCTTATTCGTAATTTAGCAAAAGATTTAAGAAAAAGAATTATCATCAGATCAGATAAAAGTGTTTTATTAGATCCTGAAGAAACTATACAAAAAGTAAAAGAAATTGTTCCAGAAGATGCAGAAATAAGTGATATTTCTTTTGATGATGTTACCTGTGAAGTAATAATTGAAGCTACAAAACCAGGATTAGTTATTGGTAAATATGGAGTAACTTCAAGAGAAATCGTTAAACAAACAGGATGGGCTCCAAAAATCTTAAGAACACCACCAATTTCATCAGAAATTATTGGTAGAATAAGAACAATCTTAAAAAATAGTAGTAAAGAAAGAAAAAAATTCTTAGAAGATCTTGGTAAAAGAATTCACCAAGAAACTAAATATGAAAATGATTGGGCAAGAATAACTTCTATGGGTGGATTTAAAGAAGTAGGAAGATCATGTATGCTTCTTCAAACACCAAATAGTAGAGTTCTTTTAGATTGTGGAGTAAATGTTGCAGCAAACAATGATAAAGATGCATTCCCATATTTAAATGTTCCTGAATTTAATATTCAAGAATTAGATGCTGTTATTATATCACATGCACACCTTGACCATGTTGGTTTCTTACCTTACTTATTCCACTATGGATATGAAGGACCAGTATATTGTACAACACCAACATCTGATTTAATGACACTTTTACAATTAGATCATATTGATATTGCACATAGAGAAGGACATCCATTACCATTTAATGTAAAAGATGTTCAAAAATGTATTAAACATACAATATGCTTAGATTATGGAGAAGTAACTGATATTTCACCAGATATAAGATTAACTTTACATAATGCAGGACATATTTTAGGTTCTGCTATAGCACATATGCATATTGGTGATGGTCAACACAATTTAGTTTATACTGGAGATTTCAAATATGAAAGAAGTAGATTATTAGAACCTGCAACTACTAGATTCCCAAGAGCAGAAACTGTTATTATGGAAAGTACTTATGGTGGACATGAAGATATCCAACCATCAAGAAATAATGCAGAAAAAGAAATGATGAAAACCATTTATAAAACTTTAAAACGTGGTGGAAAAGTTTTAGTACCTGTATTTGCTGTAGGTAGAGCACAAGAATTAATGATTGTACTTGAAGAATATATGCGTCATGGAATGATTGATGAAGTACCGATTTATATTGATGGTATGATTTGGGAAGCAACTGCAATACATACTGCAAGACCAGAATACTTAAGTAAAGATTTAAGAGATCAAATTTTCCATATGGGCAGAAATCCATTTATCTCAGATTACTTTAAAAATGTTTCTAATAATGCAGATAGAAGAGATATTGTTGAAGGAGAACCATGTATTATTCTTTCAACCTCAGGTATGTTAACTGGAGGAAACTCTGTGGAATACTTTAAAGCATTATGTGATAATGAGAAAAACACTTTAATCTTTGTAGGATACCAAGCAGAAGGATCATTAGGTAAAAGAATACAAAGAGGTGTAAAAGAGATACCATTAGAAGTAAATAATAAAACTGAAGTATTCCATGTTAATATGGAAATTACTACAATCAGTGGTTTTAGTGGTCACTCAAATAGACGTCAACTTATGGACTATGTAAAAAGATTAAGTCCAAGACCTGAAAAAATACTTGTATGTCACGGAGATCCATATAAAACAGTTGACCTTGCAAGTAGTATTCATAGAAGCTTTAAAATGGAAACTAAAACTCCATTAAACCTTGAAGCAACTAGAATACAATAAATTTTAATAATTTTAAAAATTATTAAAATATAACCTTTTTAAATACTTAAATTCTTTTTTTAATATTGTTTTTAAATTTAAAAAATGAAATTTAAAAATAATTATATAAATCATTAAATTTTAAAAAAAAGAAATATTAACTAAATAAAGTTAATATTAAACTTTAATTTAATTATTAAAAAC